>JAZDNR010000033.1:0-7910 GCA_043799475.1 Parcubacteria group bacterium | reverse complement strand
CTTCTTTTTCGGCGCGCGCGACCTGGTTGCGAAATTTATCGACCTCGGGGACTAAACTTGCAGCCCGACGGGTGAGCTGATTGAGTTTAGCCTCGTGCTCGACGAGTTGGCCTGGCAAGGCGGCCAGGTTGGCGGGCAGCTCACGTTCTTGTAGGGAAGCTTGGCGCCGGCGCAACTCAGCTCGCTCACTCTCAAGCTCGTTTAAAGTTTGTCGTGCTTGTGTTAAGCGCTCTTGTCCTAACTCGCGTTGTTCGACGAGAGCCTGCTCTTTGGCAGCCAAGTGTGATTGCTCGAGAGCAGCAACTCGTTGCTCTATTTCCTGACGTTTTTTTGTGATGCTTGCCAGTGCTGCGAGGTCTGTTGCAGCCCCTGCATCAATTGCGGCCAGCTCGGCCCCAAACCACTCTAGACTCTTTGTATGAAGGTCCCGCTGAAGCTGGTCTCGTAAGCTAGCCCGGTCGGCTTGTCGCTTAAGACTAGCTAACCTGGGCCGGATCTCCTTGACCAAGTCCTCCACGCGAATCAAATTGCGACGTGTGATCTCGAGTTTGCGTAAGGCCTGTTCTTTTTTGGTCTGAAACTCTTTGACGCCAGCGGCTTCCTCAAAAAACTCCTTGCGCTCAGCGGCAGTAGCCCGCAGGATTGCATCAACCTGTCCCTGGCCAATCACGGCGTAACTGCGTTCTCCCAAGCCCGCCTTGGCGAGCAGCTCATGAATGTCGCGCAAGAGCACGGACGTGCCGTTGATCTCATACTCGCTCTCGCCCGACCTAAAAAGGCGCCGTGTCAGGGACACTTCGGCGGCATCAACTGGCAAGCGCCCGTCACTGTTGTCAAAAAGAAGTGTTACTTCGGCCATGCTGTGACCAGCTCTAAATCGGGAGCCCGCAAAAATAACATCTCCGCTTTTTTTGCCACGCAGGATCTTGAGGCTCATTTCGCCCAAGACCCAGCGGGCCGCATCCGCCACATTACTCTTGCCGGAGCCATTGGGTCCGACAATGGCTGTCATTCCTCGGGTGAACTCGAGTGAGGTTGGTAGCGCAAAACTCTTAAAGCCGTTGAGCGAAAGCGACTTGAGATGCATAACCTCGTGATGCTACCAAATTGACTATAAAACGGCGACGAGCAGAGTGACAACCATCACCAGACCAAAGACAAACTGCATGACGATTCCTCCGAGGACACCCAGCATGCTGCCAAAGGCGGTCCGCAGCGATTTTTTGACTGTCTTGCCGGCCGCTAAAAGTTCCAGCAAAAAAGCAAATAAAAAGGGGAAAATCGCCAAGCCTATCGGTCCCCCCATAAAGACGCCCAAGATCGACCCTAACACTGCGCCCAGCACACCCCATTTGGAGCTACCAAATTTTTTAGCACCGATGCTTGAGGCCAGATACCCCAAACCTTGGGAGACTAGAGCCATCACGCCGAGCGAAATCAAGACGGTGAGATTGATTTCGGCAAAGTCAGTAACATAGCCGTAGATAAGAGCTCCCACAAAAATCAGGGGCGTTCCCGGGAGAACTGGTATCAGAGCCCCGAGTAAACCAATTAGTATAAAGGCGGCGGCGAGAGCGGTTCCACCCCAGTAGAGCCAATCTAATTCCATTGACGTTTTTTTAGCGCATCCAGGGCGGCGTCGAGTTGGGCATTTTGTTTGGAGGTTCCCTCTCCGACACCGGCCAGCTCACGGCCAAGGTAGACGCCGACCTTAAAGCGTTTGTCGTGGTCTGGACCAAAGGACTCAAGAACTTTGTATTGCGGGGTGACGTGCTCGGTCTCTTGAGCTTTTTCTTGAAGCTTAGATTTGGGATCGAGGTAAAGTTCATTTTTTAGGATAAAGGGCAGCTCCTTAACGAGCTCGCGTTCGACAAAAGTTTTAGCAGCACTAAAACCCTGATCGAGGTAGATTGCACCGGTTACCGCCTCAAAGGCATTGCCCAAAATATAGTCACGAGCGCGACCCGTGTCTTTGGCCTCGCCACGTGACAAAAACAAAAAATCCTCAAAACCAAGACGTCGCGCCACTTGCGCAATCATGCGTGAGTTGACTAAAGCACTGCGCCAGTTGGTCAGGTCGCCCTCGGGATTGTCGGGATAAGTGCGGTAGAGGTGCTCGGTAACGACGAGTTCCATGACGGCGTCGCCTAAAAATTCCAGGCGTTCATTGTGATCAAGTTCAAACTTTGGGTTTTCGTTGAGGTAAGAGCGGTGAACCAGGGCTTGGCGTAGCAGCTGAGGGTCTTTAAAAGTGACCTTAAGCGTACGCTCTAGTTCTGCAAAATCTTTAGTTGGTTCTGGCATATAACGACTCGCTTACTTTTTAGGGCGAGCAGGTTTGGATCTATGTGAGGCGCTGGTCTTGAGAACAGACGCTGTCGGCAGAGCGCTCGCTTGGGTCTTTGGCAAGGGGATGGTGGACTTTTTTGGTAGCGGCACACTGGGTTCCGGCAAGCCCCTAGAGCGGGCCTCCTCGAGAGCTTTTTTGTGCTGCGCCATACGTTCGGCTGTCATAAGGTCCTTGGCCTCTCCTCCCAGTTGGCGATAGAGGGTCCCAAGCACTCCGTTGACAAAACGACCAGACGACTCTCCCCCAAAAGTCTTGGCCAACTCGATAGCTTCGTTGATAGCCACCTTGGGTGGAATGGTTGGGTCATACTGCAGTTCAAAAATCCCGATGCGCAAAATGTTGCGATCGACCGTGGTGATTTGTTCGAGAGGCCACTCCGGCGCAGTCTTAACAATCTTGGCATCGATCTCTTTTTGATTGGCGGTGACACCCATCACGAGCTGTCGTACAAACTCGTCGTCCTTAAGTCCTGGGGCGAACTCGGCAACATTGTGAGCCACAATCTTGTCGAGTGCGTCCGCTGGTCGACGATTGAAATCCCACTCATAGAGGGACTGCAGTGCAATAGTACGTGCGAGATGTCGATTGGCCATGCCTGTAAAGGTTCAAACCTGCTGCAGGCACTCTAACAGAAAATAGGCAAAAAATCAATATTTCGGGGAGAACCGAAACCTAGACGCAGCTGTTGCTGTTATAGCTGCACTCCGCTATTTTTTCTTTGGCTCTTTTTTGGACTTTTCTTTGGCGTGCTCGTGCTTTTCACGAGCAACGGCGGCTTTGGCGGCGGCACGACGCTCCGCGCGCGTGACGCGGTGCTTAACATCGAGCACTTTTTGACCTTTGTAGTAACCACAAACATGGCAGGCCACGTGCGGACGCTTAGGAGTAGCACACTTAGGGCACTTAGCCAGTTGAGCGGGTTTGAGTCGGCTCATCCAGGCACTGCGGCGTTTATGAGTTAGGGCGCGCGGATGACGTTTGCCAGGTAGGGCCATAGGAGTGGGTTAGGTGAGTCGTGAGGCTACTAGACAATCGCAATTGATGCAACCGAATCACCCGCCCGCATGCTCATAAGCCTCACCCCTTGGGTCGAGCGTCCAAGCTCGGAGACACTCGATAGCGGTGCTCGGATCACAATGCCCTTTTTAGAAATAATCACGTAGTCGTGTTTGAGAAGTTCTCCTGACAAAAGGCGCATAGCAACGAGGGGGCCAGTTTTTTTAGTGATCTTGGCGGTCAATATTCCCGAGCCACCACGCCCCTGCACTTTATACTCTTCAATTTTAGTACGCTTGCCATAACCGTTGGTCATGACAACCAAAACCGAAGTACCCTTGTCTTTGGCGGCTGCCGGTGAAATAGTATCCGCCCCCATGACTTGATCGGTGCCCTTGAGCCGAATAGCGCGTACACCCGAAGCGGCCCGTCCCATGGGTCTAGCGTCTTGCTCGTCAAAGCGGATAGCTTGACCGTTCTGGGTCACCACCAAGATCTGATCCTTGCCGCTGGTAAGGCGTACCCAGCCGAGCTCATCACCGGGACGTAACTTAATTGCGATGAGTCCGGAGCGTCGTACATTGGCAAAATCCGCCAGCGCACTCTTTTTTACCACACCCTTGCGCGTAAGCATGGTGAGATAGCTAGTATTACTCGCCCCCTTAAGGTCAATTACTGCCGAGACACTCTCGGCTGCAGCAAGCTGCAAAAAGTTAGCGATATTTTGACCTTTGGCCACTCGGCTCGTCTCGGGGATCTCGTAAGCCTGGATTTGGAACACACGTCCACTCGAAGTAAAAAAGAGCAATTTAGAAAGTGTGGTGGTTTTAAAGAAGTGCTTGACGATGTCTTCTTCTTTGACCTCAGCCCCTTTAATGCCCACGCCACCGCGCCGTTGCGAGCGATAGACTTCGGGCTTAAGCCGTTTGATGTATCCACTACGAGTAATAGTAACGATTGTATCCTCGTCGGGTACGAGCTCGGAGAGTTCAAATTCACCAACACCGGTCTTAACGATGTTGGTGCGCCGCTCATCGGCATAGTGTTCTCTAACGGCCAGCAATTCTTTTTTAATCAAGCCATTCTGGCGAACACGTGACTTGAGGAGTGCCTCCAGATCAGCAATCAGTTTACGTTTTTCTATGAGTTCATCCTCGATTTTTTTACGCTCCAGGCCCGACAAAGTTTGTAGGCGCATTTCGAGGATCGCAGTAGCCTGTTTATCCGACAGGCGGAACTTTGTTTGCAGTTGCAGGTGGGCATCCTCGCGACTCTTGCTGGCCTTGATAGTCTTAATAACAGCGTCAATGTGATCAAGGGCTTTTTTGAGCCCCTCTAAAATATGGGTGCGCTCTTTGGTCCGCTCAAGCTCAAATTTAGTGCGTCGCACCACCACCTCGAGTCTAAACTTCAAAAATTCCTCAAAGATGTTTTTGAGAGTCAGCACGCGCGGTTGCAAACCATCGACCAGCGCTAGCATGTTGTAGTTAAAGCTGGTCTGCAAAGCCGTCAAGTTGAACAACTGGTTGAGCACCTTTTTGGGGTAACTATCTTTTTTGAGCTCAATCACCACGCGCACGCCCTCTTTGTCGGACTCATCCCGCACGTCGCGTATCCCATCGAGCTTTTTCTCGCGTACCAGGTCGGCAATGGCTTCGACCAGAGTGGCCTTGTTAATTTGAAAAGGCACCTCGCCGATAATGATCTGGAATTGCCCGTCTTTGACCTCGACAATTTCTGTTTTGCCACGTACTACAACGCCGCCCTTGCCCGTGGCATAGGCCAATGTCAAATCTTTTTGGCCATATACAATGCCACCCGTCGGAAAGTCCGGTCCCTTTACAAACTCGAGTAAATCTTCGGTCGAAGCACTCGGTGTCTCTATCAGGTGAACTAGTCCGTCGATGAGTTCTCCCAGATTGTGGGGTGGGATAGAGGTGGCCATACCGACAGCGATGCCGGTTGAACCATTGAGCAGAAGTTGAGGAATGCCGGAGGGCAACACGCTTGGCTCGCGCTGAGTGCCATCATAGTTTGGAATAAAAGTGACTGTATTTTTTTCGATATCGGTTAGCATCTCGTCGGAGATGCGCGCCATTTTGGCCTCGGTATAACGCATGGCAGCGGCTGCGTCACCATCCAGGGAGCCAAAGTTTCCTTGGCCTTGGACGAGTGGATAGCGCAGGCTAAAGTCTTGAGCCAGGCGCACCATAGCGTCATATACGGCGACGTCCCCATGGGGATGAAATTTACCGAGCACCTCACCGACGACGGTGGCGGACTTACGAAACTTGGCGCGCGCGTTGAGTCCGAGCAAGTGCATGGCGTAGAGAATGCGGCGGTGGACTGGTTTAAGTCCATCGCGTACATCCGGTAAAGCACGCGCCACAATCACGCTCATGGCGTAATCCAGGTAGGACTCCTGCATCTCCTGCGTGATGGATCGTGGGAGAACCGTTCCGATGGCCGAACTGACTTGGGCCCTAGATCCGCTGCCTTTTTTAGTGTTTTTTTCCATGGCTCAAAGTGGCGTAAAAGTGGCGTAAAATGCGCTTTTGCGCGTGTCTACAACGTGAGTAGGCTACCAGTTTTTTGCCACTTTGTCTACTACTCCTGCACTACCTTGCTTGGGTCAATTTTGAACTGGGCTGACCAGGCCTCAGAGGCAAATTGCGCATTGTCCGCGATGTCACCAACGACGAGCTCAAAAGGCTGCCGACCGTTAAGTGGTCCAAAAGTGATTTGTGCTTGGACTGATTGGCCGGCTGAGATTTCTGCTGGAGTGCCAGATTGGTAGAGAGGTTGCAGCGAGACGTAGCTGGAGGCGCTCTGTTGCACCAGGACACTACCGCGACCGGCATCTACAAAGAGAGGTTCACCAGACTCATTGGTTAGTGTGGCACGCACGAGCGTGTACGAAGGATAAAACGTAACATCATCAAGTTTGACAAACGTACCCCGCTCGCGATGCTCGTAACCCAAAAAAAGTACACCGTCGGGTTCCTCACGTACCCCTTGTAGCGACTGCGGGAGAACCAGAGCGCTCGACTTAAGTGTCTGATCCAGATTTTGCTCCAGACGCGTTTTGGTTTTGCTGTACTGGTCAGTTTGTTCTTGGATGAGGTTCCCCACCGACTTAGCGCCATCGGAGATTGCGGCAATGCCACCCTCTCGATTGGGGATACCAAAATCAATGGCGACCCAAAGTCCTACTAAGAGTATCCCGACCACAAATACAATGCCGGTGGCGAGCGCGCGGCGCGAGGCCAAGGGAAGTTGTCTAATGCGATCAAGCACTTGCACGGTTAACGTTTGCTAAGGGTAACAGTGACACTGCCAGGGACAAATTGAACCTCGACACTCGAGTCGAGGCCGAGCATACCCCGACTTAGTTGAACCGCGTGTTCTCCCTCACCGAGACTACCCGCCTCAATGCGCACGTGTGGCGAACTGTCTGCCGCAGCGCGGACTTTATCAGCAGGACCGCTGAGCGTCACGCGTATAGAGGTGGGCTCGAGGCTGGCCTCAAAGTCGGCCGGTACGTTGATAATTTCTACTGCCGCCGTTAGGTCGCGCGTCAGAGTTCCAGCCCGGATCTCAATAGTGACCTTGACGCTGGCGGGTTCAGCCCGAACATTATCGGGCGTCTCAAGCTTGACGGTACGTTCGATGCGTTCGGTCGCGCCACTCAAATCTACCGCCTCGGTCGAGAGCGTAGTGATTTTAGCTAGTGCTTTGCTGCTGCCCTCGGCCGTGGCGGTAGTGGGATCGGTCGTAATAGTGCCGACAAAAAAGCCTTCGGCGGGCTGTCCGCTGGTCTCGACCTCGATACCGATCGATTTGGCATCCTCGGCCTGTACTACCGGCAACTTAATATCAACCACGGCTGGATCAAAACCCAGATTAGCAATTTCTTTACGGTCATCATCTAAGGCAACCGGCCTTATGCCGCGCGCAACATCACTGGTCTCGCCATTAAGTGGTAAACGCACCACAACTTGATCGACGCGGTCGATCACACTAGCGGCGCCAGTCACCTCCACCTCATTGGGTCTGAGCTCAGCAGCGTCCGCGACGTAGCCTTGTCCAAGGTTGCCCTCGGTCTCGAGCTTGACCTCAAAATTGTCCGTCTTTTTTTGTTCCAGGGTTAGTTCTAAAAAAGGTGGAGTTACTTCTACTATGCGAACATTGGGATCGTCCGCAAAAACTTTGATTTCCAGCGAGTGGCTACCAGCCGGTAGGTCTGCCGCATTAACAAAAGCCTGGATATCTCCAGCCTTGAGTCGTTGAAACGAGGCCGTTGGTGCAAAAACTTCGACTTGTATGCTGGGGAGATCCGAGGCCACGGCTAGAGTATCAGGCACATCTCGAGCCATAACCGGGATTGGTTCGGCAAATACGGCGTTGCGGTAACCGGTGTTCACCACAAAAGCCCAGAGACCAAGGGCCAGGACGATCGCGATAATTTTAGCCAGCCAATGATCCACGATAACGTGACTAAGTCGCTTAAACATGGGGCTTCTCCTGCTCTTGTGGCTTTTGCCCAAGCACTCGCTTGACGTCG
>JAZDNR010000021.1:0-2875 GCA_043799475.1 Parcubacteria group bacterium | reverse complement strand
GCTGTTTAGACTAGCAGTTCACTCCGCTCTAAACAAAATTTTACCAAGAGACGCGAGTCTGCCGCCAAGTCCAAAGAAAGTGCGCCGCAGACCTTTGCGAGAGGGGATTAAGCGTGCCAAGTTTGTGAGTCGCCTCGTAATCATTAGTAGTTATAAGAGATATCAAAACCAGAGGTACTGGTGTGTGGTACCACGGATCAGTGGCAAGATCAAGAGCCGCCTTGTTACGAATTATTTACACTTGTCACAACCGTTTTTGCAAGCGCCATAGCAATAAGATACGTCCCAATGGTTTTTGTTTACTTCGTAGGCGTAATAATTTCCTTGCTTATCTCGGTACATTTTTGAGCCATCCCCACGCACACCAACATAATCGTAATATTGTCGGATGTAACCTGTTAGATAGGGGTTGAGAGCCAGATCAGCCTTATAGCCGTTGTAGTGACTGTACTTAAATCCCGTGTCGTGGTCACCGTCCGTCACACTGTTTATGTGAATAGCACACGCATCGTTAAGACTTTTGCAATCATATAATAGGGTTTTAAGACCGTTTAAGGTTGAACCCTGAACCCCGGTAAAATTTACGCTAGGCGACCACGTAATACCATTTTGCTGGTCCCCTAGAATCTTTTTAGCATAATCAGCATTAAAACCCTGAGAACCAAATGGTCCCACGGGTGGACCGTTAGATGTTGAACTGCTCGTGTCTGGTTGCGCTGCGGCGGGCTCCGGCAAAGCGATGTCTTTACAGTTCCAGGTGCCAAATGTGCTTGTTCCAGTCGGGCGGTTCCCCTCAGGCATAAAAAGCTGCACTACGACCGTCTTAACAATGATCCCCGAGAGCAGGGCGATCACAAAACCGATAATCGAAAACTTAAGGGTGGTTTTTGATTGTTCTATGCGCTGCTCATCGCCAGCCGAGGTGACATACAAATAACCCGAAACAAAGATCATAAACGATGAAATCATGCCAAGTAGGCCCACGGCATAAGTTGTGATCGCATTGACGAGCGCCAAAAGATCACAAAAATCGCAGTTAAGTCCTACCTCGGGGGTGTCGCTAGCAGTAATGCTTGACGTGCACTTGATAAATTGTCCGGTATCAGTCGTGGCGCTTTGGTCTTGGGCGTATACGGGTGAGACAAAAGCAGCAATAACCAACGTCGCAAAAAACAAACCCACTCCGGTCGCAAATAGAGTCTTACGAGACATCCGCACTATTGTAGCGTACTTATATAGCGGACTTACCACTTAGCACGCGCGGGCCGTTGGACAGCTGCAACTGCCGAAGCCGCGTTCTCCAAACTCAATATGTACGTGGGTGACATTGCTTTTGGTAAGGAGCGGAGACCAACAAAGCTTGCCTTGTGCATTACGGCCCTCAGCTCGCATAAAAGAGGGAAATTCGCTGGCGAAGCTATCTCGGCAAGTGCGATAGGCATCATTTACAAACTTTGATTCTGCGTCACTAAAACTTGGAGAACCTCCGTTTCCACCATAGTCGACTGCGTGTCCGCCCGCACAGCCTTCTTCTCCGCCAAAATGACACGAGTTATTATCATGTGCCCCGCCCGTAGTTGTTTTTTGGCCTAACACTGCAGTAATAATTTGTGCCGTACTAAGGCCATAGTATGACTCTTGACCGGCGGCCGCAGCGGCGACGTTATTCTCAAAACAATTAGTAAAGTCCTGTAGCTCGTCGGATTCGGTACATTCTCCCTTGGAGGCATCGCAGGTGCGTGTGCCTGTTCCTCCCGTACCGCCACCCGTATCGCCGTCTTCGTACCCCGTATCGCTTTCGGCTCCGCCTCCGTCTCCTTGTGCTGCGCCGGGTTCCGGGAGCTTACAGTCGATAGTGCCAAAAACGGCCGCGTTGCTCCTTTGATCTTCGGGGACAAAGATCTGCACCACGATGGTCTTGACGATGATACCGGATAGTAAGGCAATGACAAACCCGATAATGGCAAACTGAAGCGTTGTTTTGGCCTGCGAGAGATGTTGTTCATCCCCAGCCGCCGTGACGTACAAGTAACCCGAGATAAAAATCATGAGCGAAGCGACCATGCCAAGCAAAAAGACCGCGTAGAATGTGATGTTATTCACCAACTTGAGCAGCTGACAAAAATCACACGAGGGCAGGGTGTCCTGTCCACTTTGAGTCGTGCCACTTTGTCCCACGCTCGAGCTACATTGGATTAACCCATTCTTTTCGGTTGGACCCGTCTGCTGGGCGTAAGCCGGAGAGACCGCCGCGACAACCACCAGGCCAGCCACGAGCAACCCGAGGATGCCGCCAATGAGTACTCGGGGTTGCAGCGTGCGTGCCATCAACATAGATCTGGCCGAGCCGTCTTAGTGTTTAGAAATAATTTTGTCGATCAGCCCGTACTTTTTGGCTTCTAAGGCTGTCATAAACTTATCGCGCTCGGTGTCCTGCGCCACCTTGTCGAGCGACTGACCGGTGTGTTTTGCAATAATGCGGTTGGTGAGATCCTTGATGCGCAAGATTTCTTTAGCATGAATAGCAATATCAGTGGCTTGTCCCTGCGCTCCACCCATGACCTGATGAATCAATATCTCAGAGTTGGGCAAAGCGTAGCGTTTACCAGACGCACCCGCACAAAGCAGAACCGCAGCCATCGAAGCAGCCATACCAACACAGATCGTGTTCACCTGGGGTTTGATATACTCCATGGTGTCATAGATGGCTAATCCCGCCGTAACACTGCCACCGGCGCTGTTGATGTAGAGGTTAATAGGTTTTTCTTTATCTTCAGACTCTAAAAAGAGTAGCTGCGCGATGATTAGGTTTGCAACGTGATCATCAATCTGTGCGCCTAAAAAAATGATGCGCTCTCGCAAGAGGCGCGAGTAG
>JAZDNR010000010.1:0-2957 GCA_043799475.1 Parcubacteria group bacterium | reverse complement strand
CCCTTTTGCAAAGCCTTTGCTGCGGGGGACGTGCAGGGCTTCAAGGAGCAGATCTACGATGAGTTGGCTCTTTACCCCGTGTTCTCCGGTGCTCGACCGGAACTCCGGCGCTGGGTGGACGAGTACCAAGTCAAATAGGCTGCTAGGTTCGATGGGTCGTTACGTTTGTACAATGTAACGACCCTCTTTTTTTCTATCCTTGACTATCGGGAGAACAATCCGTAGGATGGCTGCCACAAACTATGGTCGACGTTAAGCGCAAAGAACGCGAGTCACTCGAGAGCCTCATCCGCCGTTTTAATAAACGGGTTATGCAATCTGGTCGTGTTTACCAAGCCCGCAAAAGTCGTTTTTTTGAGCGCAAAAAGAGTCGTAATCTTCAACGACAATCAGCTATCCGCGCCACAGAACTGCGCCAAGAACGTGAACTCGCGCGCAAGTTGGGCAAAGTGATTCCCGGTAGCGAACGCCGTAGCCGTCGAGGATTCTAGCGTCAAAATGACTCTGCTGGATCGTATCGACGATGATATTAAGGTGGCCCTCAAAGGGGGCGACAAGATCAAGCGTCAGGTTTTGAGTATGGCCAAAGCGGCTCTCAACAACTACCGAATTGCCAAACTCAAAAAGGAGTTGAGTGATGAGGATGTCACGATCGTTTTGGCTAAAGAAGTTAAATCGCGTAAAGACGCGGCGGCTGAGTTCCGCAAAGTAGGTGCCGAAGAACGTGCCAAAGAGGAAGAAGCGGAAGCGGCGCTGCTTGCGACTTATCTGCCGGCTCAGATGAGCTCCAGTGAGGTCGAAGCTGCGGTTAAAGCGGCTATTGCCAAAGTGGGCGCAAAAACGAGTAAAGATATGGGCAAGGTCATGGGCCTGGTATCCAAGGAGCTACGCGGACGGGCCGATCTTAAAGAGGTCAACGTCTTGGTGCGTAAACTTTTGCCGGCTCGTGCCACGCCACATACTTAAAATCAACGATCGAGTCGGGACGCGTGTGCCGGTACGTTTGCTGGAGCAAGTCCTTAGAGCAACTCTGGCTCGCTATGGCAAGCAGTTTGCTAATAGGTCCACCGAGACAAGTTTGGCGCTAATCTCGGATCGCTCCATGGCTAATCTCAATCGCATGTATCGGGGTAAACGGGGGACTACAAATGTCTTGTCGTTCTCCTTTGTGCGTCCGCCCAATAAAATCGGCGCGGGAGAACCGCTACTCCTTGGTGAAATACTCATCTCGCCCGTACAGGCGACACAGGGGGCTAAGCAAAAAAAACATACGATGGCTGCAGAGTTGGCGGCCCTGTTTTTGCATGGTTTTTTGCATGTACTGGCTTTTGATCACGAACAAGGTATCCCTAGTAAAAAGGTCATGCGGCAGGCTGAGGAGGCTGTTATTGCCAAAATCCCTCCGCTCAAGCGCGCCCTAAAAGGCAGGGGATTGCTCGTCCGAGAACTGGTGTATCCTAAATAACAATAACAATGGTTCGCCCAAAGGAGACGCGCTACAACGTCAATAGTCTGGCCGCCGCTCTCGCGGGGCTGCGACATGCGCTGACGCACGAGGTTAATTTTCAGGTGGAGGCAGTACTGGCTGTATTGGCGCTTGTTTTTGGGATCATACTCGGGCTTACGCATCTTGAATGGCTCATACTTGTATTAACTATCGGGTTTGTTTTAGCACTCGAGCTTGTCAACACTGGTTTTGAACATCTCGCCGACGTGAACACTCCTCGGTTTCACTCTGGGATTAAGATTGCCAAGGATGTATCGGCCGCGGCGGTTCTCCTGGCAAGTATTACAGCGCTGGCAATTGGTGTGTGGCTATTTGTCCCACGGCTGGCGGCACTGTTTGGTATACTATAGAGGCTATTTGTAATCTTTATGTCTAAAGACGACCTTCTGGTAGGACTCGATATTGGATCGTCCAATGTTAGAGTTGTAATTGGTAAAACTGATCCCGAGCGGCAGCTGCCGTCTATTGTTGGTATTGGGGAACATCCTGCCGGTGGTATTCGCAAGGGGACTGTGGTGGATCTAGAAGAGGCCGTCTCGTCGATCTCTGGTGCGCTCGAAAAAGCCGAGCGTATGGTGGGCTCAGCCGTCGAATCGGCTTTTGTAAGTGTCTCGGGCGATCAGATCACCTCGGAGTCGTCTAAAGGTGTTATTGCTGTGGCTAAGGCCGACGGAGAGATCACCGAAGACGACGTAACCCGAGCGATTGAGGCGGCACAGGCCGTTTCCATGCCGCCCAATCAAGAGATTCTGCACATTATCCCGCGGCAATTTAATGTCGATGACCAAAAAGGTGTAAAGGATCCAGTGGGCATGACCGGTGTGCGTCTCGAGGTTGAGGCCTTGATTATGTATGCTGCCTCGAACCTCATCAAAAACACTACTAAAGCGATCTTTAGAGCGGGAGTCGACATCGAGGACTTGGTGCTGGCACCTCTGGCAGCGGCGCAAGCGGTTCTCACTAAGCGGCAAAAAGAGTTGGGTTGTGCCTTGATTGATATCGGTGGTGCAACGACTGGTATTGCCGTTTTTGAGGAGGGAGAACTGCTCCATACGACTATTCTGCCGATCGGCGGCAGCCACATTACAAATGATATTGCGATTGGGTTACGTACCTCGGTTGAGGTAGCGGATAAGGTCAAAGTCGAGTATGGCTTTGCCAATCCCAATGAGGTCAACCAAAACGAGGAGATTGATCTTTCTAAAATTGATCCTTCGGAGAGTGAGACGGTGGCCAAAAAGCATGTCTCAGAGATTATTGAGGCTAGGCTGGCCGAAATCTTTGAGATGGTCGAGCGCGAGTTACGACGCCTGCGCCGGAGCGGCAAGTTACCGGCTGGTGCGATCCTGACTGGTGCTCCCGCCAAGATGCCGGGCATAATCGATGTGGCTAAAAAAGTGCTTAAAATCCCGGTACAAGTGGGGTTCCCCAAGGAACTGCCCTTTGCCGT
>JAZDNR010000009.1:0-15499 GCA_043799475.1 Parcubacteria group bacterium | reverse complement strand
CCTTAAAAAAATCGAACGTCTGGCCGGGCCAAATCGCTACGAGTCAAACCTGGCCATCGTTAAGCGCTTTACCTCTGAACCAGAGAATCTTATTTTTGCCACGGGTGCTAATTATCCTGATGCACTCACAGGTAGTACCTTAGTTGGCGCCGAAAAAGGTGCTCTAGTGTTATCTAAACTCGAGGGTCTTACTAAAAACGCACAGACATTTGTGGATACAACCCGAGAGGCACTTGAGGCCGCTCTTGTTGTGGGAGGAACCAGCGCTCTCAAGCCCAGCCTTGACAAGCAACTTGCCGCTAGCCTCAACCAGCCGCTCACGCTGGCCGCCCAACCCACATCTGGCCAAATTGACAACCGGCTAGCCCTGCAACTTTGGAGCACCACTAAACGGGCAACACTCTCGGACCTCAAAGTCCCAGCACCGCCCGGCTACGCGCCAACCACAAAAAATTATCGTGGCGCCCAAGTTACGAGCCTGGTCTCTTGGCGTGAGGGCAGCGAATATGCTCCGCCCATTGTAGTTACCGAGCTTCCCGTCGCAAGCGAAGCAACCACGGCGCTCGCTAATTGGTTTGGGCTGGAGCCGGCATACATTGAGAGCCACATACAAAAACAGGCTGGTTATTTTGAGCTAATGGGAGTGCCAAATCTTTTTGAGACACGCACCCTGATCCAAGATCTTGGGTCGACATTAAAAATTGTCGAGGTGCGTCTCGATCCTGCAGCGGGAGAACTAGTTATTCCGGAGCTTACCTCCCAGCTAAGCCAGACTATTGATTTAACTAGATAGAGAAAGGAGTCGAGCAGCACGTACTCGACTCCCACTAGACCCGCGGCTTATTCTGAAACACCACTGCGATACGGCTCTCCGCGGGTTGGTTTGGCCAGCCTTCGGCAAACTAACACAGCCGCGATGAGCAGTACCCAGACACCCGCTTCCCAGATGCTCTCCATGTCTGACCTCCGCGTTTCGTTAGGCCTTTAGTACTAAATTTATGTTAAAATGTCAAGGATGGCTAGGGGTTCACCTCAAAAAACAAAGGGGAAAGTGCGAGTTGTGGTACTACATAGTCGTTGCATCGGGGCAGCGGTCTGTGTGGAAGAGGCCTTAGGTTCGTTTGAGCTCAACAACAAACGAAAAGCACTTGTGACCGACCTCTCCAAAAACAAAAAAGAAACCATTCTCAATGCTGCCCGCAATTGTCCTACGCAAGCCATTTACATTTATCGGGGCAATCAACAAATTTGGCCTCCACTTGGCAAAGTGGGTCTCGCTAAGCAGCCCGGTCGCGAGCTTAAGATGAGCTTTGAACCTGAGCCGCGGGATTAATCGTATTGAATGCGCGGATCGAGCTCTTTTTCGAGAAGCTCAATTCGATTAGTTTGCCTGGCGTAGCGCACCAGGCAGAGGGCGGCAAACTCGTTTTCTATCTCCCCTTCCGTCGCCATTTGAACTGCTTCAAAAAAGGGCACGCTGCGTAGCTCGAGGCCTTCGGTTGGTTCAGTTTTTTTCTTGGCCTTTTTGGCGATATAGCAACGCGTTTGCCAAAACTCTCGCGGGCCACGTGATCGTTCGGCAAAAAAAGCCAAGTCGCCCGCCAAGCCGGTCTCTTCTATGAGTTCGCGGGCGGCCGCTTTCTCAAACGATTCTTTTGTAGCGAGCAGTCCTCCGGGCAGAGCCCACTGTTCTGGTTCTCCCCGTTTACGAATCCGTTTTTCTTTGACGAGCGTTATAAAGTTGTCTTTGTCGATAGCAATAACCAAAACTCCCGCGGCGCGCCTCGCATACTCGTACACTCCCTCACGCCCATCTGGATAGCGCACTTTTTGCTGCACTATCGAGAAGACCTTACCTTGATAAGCGGTCAGCGCTTCTCCGACAGGTTGAACAGCTTGCATAGAAATATTGAGTTAAATGTTGATTTGTTTGTTAGCCCTGGATTATTCCGCCTCGTCAGGATGCTCTCGTCCCATAATACGATCGAGGAGTGGTTGAATATCGACCCGGTCAATATCGCGCTTGACCAGCGGCAGCCTGATGGATTTGCTTAGTCCGGATTCAAAGGTGGGACGGGAGACTTGATACAAAATTCCGATCGGCAGGCGCTGGCCCCAAGTGGTGCCAGCTAGAGCAAATGCCTTAGCTTGATTTTGCGGATCGTGACGTCGGGATATGCGGTAGACCCGTTGTTCCCAGGACTGCCAGGTCTGAACAGTATTCCAAATGATGCAGGGTTGCAAGATATCGATAACGGCAAAGCCTTTATGTTTGATAGCCGCCGTGAGAACCTGCTGAAAGTGTTCCTGGTCCCCAACAAAGGCGCGCGCTACAAAACTTGCGCCCGAGGCAATCGCGATTTGGAGTGGATTGAGATCCGGCTCAAGCGCTCCCTCGGGTGTGGTTTTGGTTTTTGTACCTTGCAATGTTGTTGGCGAAGCTTGCCCCGTTGTAAGGGCATAGGTCGCATTATCATGGACTAAATAAGTTAGGTCCACATTGCGCCGACAAGCGTGTACAAAGTGGGCCATCCCTTCGCCGTAGGCACCCCCGTCACCAGCCACTGCCAAAACCGTCAGCTTGGGGTTAGCAATTTTGGTGCCTTGCGCCAGAGGCAAGGCACGTCCATGTAAACCGTGAAAACCATAGACATTGAGCCACATGGGTAGTTTGCCAGCTTGTCCTATGTCAGATACCAGTACCACTTGGCTTGGGTCTATTTGTTCATCCACTAAAATAAACTTAAGCGTGTTGAGCACACCAAAATTGCCGCAGCCCGGACACCACTGAAAGCCATACTTTGGGGTTAGGTGGTCAAAGTCTGTTTTCATGTGTGTTTTTTAAGAAACGCACCAGCCTGCCTCTCGGTCAGTGGCCGTCCGTCAAAAAAGCGCAGATGGGCCGAGGTATTGATGCCAGTCTGCTCGCGTACCAGCCCCTCAAGTAACCCTGTATCGTTACCCTCAACCACCAGGATTTTTTTGACGCCACCAAGCGCTAGGACTAACTCACTTTGGGGGAACGGCATGAGACAGCGCAGCAGCACAACTTTAAAGGTCGGCTTTGTTTGTTGGTCGAGCAAGTCCAAAAGCACTCCCTTGTTGGAGCCAAAACTCACCACGGCCGTTTTAGCTTTGGCCGGACCATAGGTCGCCACCGGTTGTAATTTACGCAGATAACCCTGGTAAGCCGCGGCTACCTTGCGCCGGCGTTTTTTAACCATGGCAATGCGATTCTCGCGGTCTTCGCTAATAAAGCCAGCGGGGTTATGTTCATCCGAGGACACTCGCCAGATTGAGTTAAGCCCGGCTGTACCCGGGAGAACCCGCGGCGAAACCCCATCGGCTGTATCAGCAAAGCGCTGATACTGAGTAAACTTGCTCACTTGAGCTGTAGTTATTAGTTTACCGCGATCCACCTTGAGACGCGCATGTTTAATTGGCGTATGAGTCCAAAAAGCCTCCTGCAGATATTTATCACCAAGAATAATCACGAGCAGTTGATATTTTTCGGCGATATTAAAAGCATGAAAGGTCAACTCAAAAGCTTCGGCTGGATCTCCCGGCGCAAGCACCACCCGGGGCGGTTCATCCTGGCCAGAGTGCAGAGCAAAGCGCACATCTCCCTGAGCCGTCCGTGTGGGCAGACCCGTCGAGGGTCCCGGACGCTGTCCGAGTACTACCACCAGAGGCGTCTCAGTCATTGCAGCCAAACCCAGTGACTCAACCATCAGGGAGAACCCGCCACCGCTGCTAGCCGTCATGGCGCGCACTCCAGCATAGCTGGCTCCAATAGCCATTTGAATGGCGGCACTTTCATCCTCAGGTTGGTAGCTAAACAAATTGAATTTTTTCTTGAGCGCAGCTGTCAAATGCAAGAGGGCGCTGGTGGGCGTCATGGGATAACCGGTGTAACTCGTCATGCCGGCCTTAATTGCTCCAAGCACAATTGCTTCATTACCCTCCAATAAAATTCGCTGTGCCTCACGCATTTTTGGCTGACATTTAATCCGTCCTTGGTAGTGCTCGCTAACGTAGCGGTAGCCCACCATGGCCGCGCGTAAGTTGGCCTTTACGACCGCCGCCCCCTTGCGACCGAATACCTCTGCCAAACCCTCATCGAGCAGTGTCAGGTCGTAGCAGACTGCGCCACAAATGGCTCCCAGCATAACGGTATTGAGCATGACGCGGGGCAATTTATGCTCGACCAATAGTTTTCGCAGGGGAACATTGCAAAGCACCAGTTTACGCTTACGCAACTTGGCCTCTTCTTTGGGGCTGAGTTCTGTGGCGGCTGCGTCATAGAGCAGCACTCCCCCCGGCACTATCTCATGTGACCACTGTCGCAGAGTTCTCCCGTCGAGGGCGGCCAAAAGGTTGACCTGCCCGGTAAGGGAACGCACTGGGTGAGCGGCCATACGAACCTCGAGCGTGTTGTTGCCGCCACGCACAATCGAGGGGTACTCAACGTTGGCATGCACATAATAGCCACCTTTAACGAACGCTTTAGCTAAAATAAGCGCGGAGTTTTTTATACCGCTGCCGGCCTCTCCTCCCATTTTCCAGGTGTAGGACGGACCTAAGCGAAGCTTGCTCACCAGTTAAGTATACTCTACCAAGACTGCTTGCGTGTAGCACAAAAAACAGCGGCGGAGTGATTTGATCTCACCTCCGCCGTTATTCCTTGCGCCACCGTCCGCGTATGATTTTGTCCGCCTGGCAAAAGTAGGCAAAGGCTCGGGCAAAGTTGTTCTCTTGCAGTAACTCCATCCTCTCTCGGTTGAAACACCGTACGAGCCGATTAATCCGCCTTACTCGCCGCCGATCACTCGACCTGATCACAACAACAGCGATCTTAGGAAAGTGGGCCCTAAAATAGGCCGCGTATTTCAACACTGGCCGCAAGACAATCTGACCAAACCTAGGACAGTTATCCGACGCATCCGTAGCGTAGAACACGTGGGCCCAAGCGTTGACATAGTCATGGACTAGACCTGTTTCTGGATCTATGCCCACATTCGACAGAGACTCTTGTGTGTTCATCTAGCCCTCCGTTCCGTCACATCCTTTACTTTATTAGAGAACAACGACCTTTAGTCTCTATTTACACCTAGCGGCCCGAACTGCCAAATGCGCCTTTCCCACGCGGCGATTGGTCGAGTTCGGGTGCTTCGCTAACCAAGACAGGGTCAAACCGTTGAATTATTGCCTGAGCAACACGATCTCCCTTTTGGATCGCAACCGTCTCGTCCGAAGCATTGTGAAGTACAACTTTCCACTCGCCCCGGTATCCGGCATCAATCACCCCGGCAAAAGCATGTACACCACGTGCACCCAGACTAGATCGGTCCCAAATTAAGGCCACGTAGCCTTGTTCAAACTGAGTGGCAATGCCTGTGGCAAAAGCGTGTGTCTCACCCGGGCGAAGCAAGTACGACTCGGTGGTATAAAGATCTATCCCAGCATCATGCTCGGTATGGCGCTTAGGTATACGCGCCTGGGGGTTAAGTCTATGCACAATTAGGTGAACCATACCCAGCATACTAGCAAAGAAACAGACCACTCCGCAGCAGCAAAGTGGTCTGAACGCTAAAACCCGGTCGGAATCTCGTACGGAATTACGCGGTAAAAATACTGCCTTCCGTCGGGCAGAACCCCGTCGTCTAGATACTGACACTGGACCGCGAACCCTAGTCTAACGGTCTTGCCCAGCTCGACGTCAGCTAGATCACCTCGTCGGATTTCGTAATAGTCCGCCCCGTCGATGGCTGACCACGTCAGCAGGGCCGCCTGTCCACTCTTGTCGACCTTGAGGTCTTGAATGTCAGGCAGCTGCAGCAGCATCGTCGGTACCGCGACGACTTGGTTTGTCCAGGCCCAGCTTTGTTGGGAACCCTGCCAGATCGCCACCTGGAAGAAATACACGCCCGGTACACCGAAGGTGCGGTAGCGCAGGTGGTTCTCCTTGGTTGTGACGACCAGGCGGCCTCCGCGGCCCGGCTCGGGTACAAAGGACTGATAGATCCGAGCAACGGCGCCCGGTACCATTGGCCAGCTGAGATCAACCGCCGTCCGCCAGGTTTTGGCTTTGAGCTCAAGCGGCGCATTAAGCGGCCAAATCGTTTGCGCCTGCGCCCGTGCGAGATGCGTCAGGCCCCCTAATTGCAGCACCGCTACAAGACAAAGCAGCTTTACAGAAGGACGCATGTCCTCCTCCTTTCTCTGTTTTTGGTGAACGCTTAAACCCTAAACCCTATCTACTCAAATTGTACAAAGATCGTGATCCAACCTGTCTCGCCTCGCTAAATCGCACCGGCAATAGTAGCTTCTACGCCCGCGTCGATTTGCGACGTATCTCCGACCAGGTAGGCCTGGTTGATCGAAGCAGCGTTGTCAGTGAGATAGTCAAGAGTTGGAGTTGGCACTGAGGTCGAGGTGACCAGCAGCAATGGCATGTTAAAGTCAGCCGCGTATGAGCCGGCCAATAGCGCGCCAAACAGGTGGCTGCTGATGTTTGAGAGTACTCCTATCGAGGTCGCGCCTGGTAGACTGCCCTTGTCTCCGCGGGCAACCAACACGCGGGTCGGAGCATTAAAGTTCTCCTCAATCAAAGCAACCGCGGTCGCATAACGGTCCGCACCAGCGACCCGTGTTACGGTTCGTCCAGTGTTACGTAATGCCGATTCAAAGGCGCTCGGTAGCGCAGCCGTTCCACCGACCAGTTTGACTGAGGTGACCTCGTGATGGGCGTTGAGGTAAGCCGCTAATTCTGAATTAATGCCTGCCTCCCCGCGCGGATTGACAAGAATCGCCTCGACCTGAGTGTCAGAGTCTTGACCAGCAACTGAACCGACAACAAGTGCGTCCACAAAGGCTCGATCTTCTGTCACAAAGATTGTGTCATTGGGTGAACCATTGACGGCCGCAACTTTTTCCCCGATCAGGCGGGCGGTCTGACGGCGGTTTGCTCCGGCAAAGCGCTCAAAGGTATTGTAGCCCGCATCACGTAGAGCTTGTTCTACCTGACCACTCAAGGCCGAAGTTCCTCCAGCCAAATAAATCGTGGCTTGTTTGTTAACCAAAACTCGGTTGAGCTCAGCCAAAGTGCCAGCATCCAGTGTGCCCGGGTTTGTCAGCAATAAGGGAGCATCCAAGCGGTTGGCTAAGGGGCTGGCGGTCAAGGCCTCAACCACAATGTCAGCGCGTGCGATAATCGCGTCATCTACGCTGTGATCAGTGGTAAAGCGTCGCTTAGAAAATTCAATGGCCTGCTCCGCCGGGGTGCTACCCGGGACGCGACTAATCGTATCGGGAGTAGGACCACCCGCACCGCCAAGATCGTTAGCTTTGATCGTGTAGGTGTGTCGCGTGAGGCTGCCAAGTACAGCATTGCTCGAAGGGTTCGAGAGTGTCACTTGGACAGTTTCATCGCTTTCCTCGCTAGTGTCATTTGTGACGACAAAGGAAATTGTGGCACTGGTGCTGCCAGCAGGGATGGTTAACGTACCGCTGGCTAAGTTATAGTCCGAGCCATTAGTCGCCGTTCCTCCGCTAACAGCATATTGAACAGTGATAGCTTCACTGTCCGGTCCAGAAAGAACAACTGACAGTGTGACAGGGCTAGTAGTCTCGGGTCCATTGCTGGACGCCAATGCAAACTGCACGGTTGGCCGATCAAACAGGGCTATATAACCCTGTGAGCCTCCGCTGCCCAGCGTCCCAGCAGACACCAAGGCATTGTTTAGCGCACTCAGTTCAAAGGTGGCCTGACCATACTTGTCTAGAGAAACATCCCAAGCAGTAGCCGCTCCGCTCGTACTCAACTGACCGATATTTTGTCGTCCAGCACCTGCTAGTGTCGTAAAACTACCGCCGCCATAGATGCGCGCGTTTTCGTTGGCCAGAGCCGAAACTGTCCCATTGGCTCCAGGGTTCCAGCTAGCTAAGCCGCCCGCCTTGGCAACCGCACCTAAGTTGGCTCGAGCAGTGCCCGCTAGGTTAGAGAAGCTTCCCCCGACATATACGTTAGTAGCATCAAGGCTAAGCGCCTCGACCGGAGCATTGGTGTTAGCCGTCCAAGCCGTTACATAAGGAGAGGCACTGGCCGTAGTGTCCACGGCCGCGTTGTAAAAGCGCATCTGTCCATCCACCATGACAAACCCACCACCCAGGTAGAGCGTAGTTCCATCCAATGCCAAAGCATTGACAGTGGCGTTAGGCGCTGGGTTCCAAGCTGTGGCAGAACCGCTCGCGTCTAGAGCCGCTAAGTAGTCCCGCGCCGCACCACCAATGTTAGTAAAGCCACCGGCTGCATAAACCGTTGACCCGCTGACTGCAAGAGCATTAACAAAAGCATCCGCGTCCGGGTTCCAAGCAAGGGCATTTCCGGTTGTATCTAGAGCGGCAATGCGGTTACGTCCCGTAGCGGCAATGTTGGTAAAGTGTCCACCGGCGTAGATGGTTGAACCACTAACCGCGAGTGCCTTGACCGTATCATTGGCCCCAGGGTTCCAACCCGTTAGAGCACCAGTCGCAATATCGTAAGCGGCCAAGCGTTGTCGCGCTGTCGGTGCGCTAAGGCCGGTAAAGCTTCCACCCACAAAAACCTGCGAACCAACCAGTCTTACTGTGTTGACCGCTCCATTAGTATTCGGGTTAAAAGCTGTGAGTGTACCTCCAGACAATGACACCGCAGCTGCGTTGTAACGGGTTCCACCTGCTAGTGTTGAAAAAGATCCACCTACAAAAAGTGTAGTGCCATCACTATCGAGTGCCTTGACACTACCGTTACTCGCAGGATTCCAACTTGTGGCATTGCCGCTAGCGTCTAGTGCCGCCAAATTTGAGCGACCAGCGCCAGCAATGTTAGAAAAACTACCACCCACATATATAGTCGATCCATTAACTAAGATATCAGCCACCGCGCCATTTGCATTTGGGTTCCAACTCGTTGCAGCGCCTGTGGTTTTATTTAGTGCGGCAATATTTTCGCGCGCGGCGCTGCCGATGTTGGAGAAATTACCGCCGGCATATACCGCCGAGCTAGTTACTGCCAGAGTTGCCAGGCTGCCATCCGCATTTGGATTCCAGCCAATCGCAGCCGCGCTCGTTGTTAATGCCGCAACTCTGTTGCGTGCAACACTTGCGATTGTCGTAAAAGAGCCGGCCACATAAATCGTACTGCCGTCAACTACTAAATCGCTGACTGCTCCATTGGCGCCCGGGTTCCAGCTGGTTAGACTGCCATTGGCGGTTGAGACTGCGGCTAGGTTCGCCCGCGCGGTTCCTCCTACACTGCTAAAAGATCCGCCTAAATACAATGTGCTGCCACTGCGTGCCAATGCCACGACTGTACCTGCCACTGAGGGGGTCCAACTGGCGTCCACTAATCCAGAAGAAAGAATGTGTGCCAGACCATTGTGGGTCTGTCCGCCCACGCGCGAAAAGTCCCCGCCCACATACCAACCGCCCGAGCCGTCACTAATGCTCGTCTCAACCCGTCCATTAAACTTAGAAAAAGTTGCCGCTAAATTTCCGGATGAACTAGCTAGAGTTGCACCATACCCTGTATGCGGTCGGATCTCATTGAAGTTACCGCCAAAGTATACGGTGTTTCCGCTACGGGCCATTGCGCTAACGACACCATCTGCAACCCAAGCCTTGGTTGGTGTGGCCGAAAGTGCCTTAGCAGAACGCGGCAAAGCAAAAGTACCTACTCCACCTAAAGCCAGAACCACTAAGGCCGCAAGACCGCTAACTGTAACTGATCTTAAGTTAAAAATGGCTTTGTGCATTGTTTTTTGGCTTTAAAACTTAGGCGCTAATCTTTCTAACCGACCACCCTAACCCCGGACTACAATATGTACAAGTCTGCCAATAACACGAGCTTTTCCTGTCTGATTTTTAACATCAGAGTTCAAAAGTCATAATCGAGCAGCCACGTGCGCTCTAATTAATGTCCGAGCGCGGTGAGGGCGGCTTGTACGACACTGTCAGCAACTGCCGAAGTACCGCCAAGCACCAAGAGTTTGAATACACTGGTCTTGACGCTTATTAAGTAACTCTCGACAGTCGTAGGGAGCGATTTGTTCTGGACAAGTAATATGGGGGAATGTTCACTCGCGGCCAGTGGCCCACCAACAAGCGCGTCGACAGCTAGACCACCATTCGGTGCCGAACCAGCAGCAAGAGTAATTGCTGTTGGAGTTGAGAACAAACTTGTTGCCGCAGCCACTGACGTGCCATAACGATCGCTGCCCGAGATACGCCGCAACGTTGCCGATACGGGTAGCGACGATTTAAGGGTATTCAACGTAGCGTCGGTAATCACAGCTGTGCCGCCAAAGGCATCGCCTTCGATAAGATTCGGGTAGTTGGCAAGTTCACCTTGAACAGCAGACGGGACCGATGTGTCCTTAATCAATAGGATCGCAGTGAGCGAACCGTTGGCTCCAGGGATACCCGCCGGTGACGAACTGACCAGTGCATCGACTGTACCTTTAAACCCGCTCGCAAAAAAGACGCGCTGGATTGGCACCGTACTTAAGCTGCGCAGCTTAGCGGAAATATTGACGGCGGTTTCGATACGCGTGGCCCCACCTTGACGGGAGACATTTTGGTAACCCCGTGTCTTGAGGTCAGTAATAACCTTGTCGCTTTGCGCACTGGTTTGTCCTAGTACAATGATAGAGTCATCCGGAGTTGTGCTGCGCTCGATTTCGTCAGCGACGCGACCATCCAGACCAGTCTGTGGGTTGAGTAAGAGTCCAGCTTGCATTTGCACAGCTAGAGAGGAGGCAGCTAGACAGTCCACCGGGTTAGCAGAGTTACAGAGCAATGCGCCTTGAGCACTGTCGCCAGCCGCAAAGCGTCGCTTGTTTACCGCGACGCCGGTGTCGATGCGGTCATCGCCAGAGATACGTTCATAGCTAAAAACGGCAGGCGGAGTTGAGGCTAGCGTGGTGTATTCAATGGAGAGGCTGTTAAGTACCGGGCCTTGGTCAACTTCGGGGACAACACGTGTGAGTACTGCCTTCCAACGTAGATCGCTGCCGCTAGAGACAAAGGTGTGGGACGCAGCGGGGGTTACGGCTTCCCAAGTGGTTCCCCCGTTGTTACTGAGTGAGTAGAAAACGCTGCCACCGTTGAGAGTTTGATCGGCCAAAAGCGTCGCAGTGATGATGGGATCGCTACTGGTGTCGATGGTTAAGGACTGGGCTGTCGCCGGGGTTACAAACGGTACAAGCCAGCGAGACACCATAATATCGTTATTGGTGGGAGTATCATCGTGCCAGGCGACCACGGGGCGGTCTGATATATCAAGAACGAGGGACGGAGCAAAGCTGTTACCCCCGTTTGCACTGACGTTGTCAGCACCCAGTGCTCCTCCCATCTTGACCCAGTTCTTGTCATTCCAGCGGGACAGTAATATTTCATCGTTGCCTGGAGTGGCATCTTGCCAGGTAACTACCGGCCGACCCGAGGCATCTAGCATAAGAGACGGTGCATCACTGGCACCAGCATTTTTACTGACGTTGTCGGCACCCAGTGCTCCTCCCATTTTGACCCAGTTTGCACCGTTCCAACGGGTCACGAGGGTCTCGTTGTTACCAGTAGTAATATCATCCCAGGCAATTACTGGGCGATTCGATGAATCAAGAGCAAGGGATGGAGTGTTACTGGTGCCTGTATTGTTACTGACATTGGTAGCACCAAGCCCACCTAACATGTTGACCCAGTTTGCGCCGTCCCAACTGGACACAAGAATTTCAAAGTTGCCAGGCGTATCATCATACCAAGCGACGGTTGGACGATCCGATGGGTCAAGAGTGAGAGAGGGAGCCCAGCTGCTACCCACGTTAGCGCTGACGTTGCTATTACCAATTACTCCTAGCATGTCGACCCAATTTGCGCCGTCCCAGTGAGAGATCATGATATCTGGACTGCCAGCAGTATGGTTGAACCAGGCTACTGCTGGGCGACCCGATGAATCTAGGGTTAGAGACGGTTGACCGCTACCGAGAGGGTCGGAGCTTATGTTGTCAGAGCCAATTGCTCCTGACATGTTAACCCAGTTTGTACCGTTCCAGCGAGACAGTAGTATGTCATCGTTGCCGGGTGTGGCGTCCTGCCAGGCAACGATTGGCCGGTCCGAAGCATCGAGAGCGATAGCTGGGACAGTGCTGCTTCCTGCGTTGGAGCTTATGTTGTCATATCCCAACGTGGCTTTATTAGGCTTGTAGTAGGAACTAGTGGAATTCGGCAACACAAGCTGCCCGGCCGAAGTATCCCAGTTAGCCGTAGTCGCACCTGCATCCTTTGATTCTTCGGTGTTGTAGTCTTCATTAATAAAAAAAGTCTCTGTGCCTGTATTTTCGCCAACGACAACTGGCGGTCTGCCACACGTAAGTCCAACTACGGTGAGAACAAGGGCAAGAACAACACACACAACGCCCACGGCTGCGTATACATACGTATGCGAGATACTGCGCTGATTACGTCGTGCTCCTTTTCGAGACATTATTGGTACGCAAATTATTATTACAGACAGTTTAGCAGATAAAAAGGCGTTGCGTAATCTTCATTCTTACGAACGCCTTTGAGTCGCGATGCCTATCTGGAGAGCCCGTCTGGCTCCCTATCAAAGAGGTCTTCGCCGAATATTGCTTTGAGTTCCGACCGGGCCTGACTCGCGTGTTTGCAGCCCCTAAGACGACCCTCTTTGACCGCCGCCAGGATCTGGCCAACGTCCTCGCAGCCCATCTGTCTTAGAAGGTCCCTGGTCCTGTCTGACACTTCCAGATTTTCGAGCTTGATCCCGGTAAAAAGTTGTCGCATTGGTATCCTCCTTTTGACCTAGCCCTTAAAAAAATAGGCAGGGCGTTTACGGCACCCTGCCTGGGGAACACACTTGCGAGCGATGCTGCCGCGCCTAGTTGGACCCTGGGCACGAGGCAAGCCCACTTACGAGGATGAGAATTACGAGCACGACACCATGGCAGAACATCCAAATCTCGCGGGTCCACGGCTTACCGAATTCATCGCTCTCCTTTACATCTGCCTGTGGAATGTAAATCTCCCACTTCTTGTGATGTTTGCCGAACAGGCCCGGTTCTTTGGTCACCTCGATGAGCACGCGCCGTGGGATACAGTTCTTTCTATATGACCACAGCAATGCAAGCGACATCAAGGAGAACGTCGCGATCCAAAAGATCCACCGCACACCGTTTTCCCCGATGCTAAACACGTCTTCGGCTAAGACCTTCCAGGCAATCAGGAACATGGCGAACCGGCCCAGGTCGGTCTCCGAGAAGTCGGCAGCGTGTTTGGTGATCGCACTCAACCCCTCGTCGAAAGCGACACCGATTTCGTGTCCCCACTTGACGTACTTACTGGCCGACTCGAGCCGCTGGTTCGTTTTGATCTGGGCCACCAGTTCCGGTGGGAGCTGATCCACATTGACAAGGATCTTTTCTCCCGACGTGACTGGCGTAGCCGTGGGCTGCTGGCCCAACACACTGGCGCCCATGATGACACATGCGACAGTGAAACAGATGATTAACCTCATCATACCGCTATCCTCCTTCAAGTTTGGGGTATTTACGCTCGTTGCTCCCGAGTCGGCACTCATAAAAGTGCTCACTCGGGAGGACGAACAATGAAAAGTGCAAGTCGGTCAACCTAGCACGCTCCAGTTGGATTGTCCACAGAGGCACGGACTCATCGGGCACGTAGGGTACAGCACAACTTTTTTCGCGAGCGGACCCTCCGCAGCTGCATTTGGATTTGCCGTCATCGCATGCAGCGAGGACCAGGGCCCGCGAGTGGAAAAAGTTGTGATATTCTGGTGACCCGCGTGATGAAAAGTTGGAACTCGTAACGTTTCTTTATTGATCTTCCCGAGCGGATTTATCGCGCTCGCGCTAGTGAGAAGTTCTACCTAGTAGTGTCTACGTCCACGCTGCCTACGTTGACGTGGGTGGCGGCGTGGCTGGCTACGCATAGGCGGAAGCTCCGGCAATTGTGAGATTGGAATACTCTTGCGCACAAGATTCTCAATGGCACGCAACTCCCTGCGCTGGTCAGGTGTGGCAAAAGAGATGGCGTGTCCGCCCGCGCCGGCCCGAGCGGTGCGGCCAATGCGGTGTACGTAGTCTTCTGTATTAGTAGGCAGATCAAAGTTCAGCACTAGTTCTATTCCCGTGACGTCAATGCCGCGCGAGGCAATATCGGTAGCGACTAACACCCGATACTTTCCCGATTTGAACCCCGCGAGTGCATCGCGGCGTTGACCGAGCGAGCGATTGGAGTGTAGTTCAGCCGCGCTATGGCCAAGCGCGCGAATCGCTTGAGTCAGTCTTTTAGCGCCGTGTTTGGTACGCGTAAATATGAGCGTTGTGCCAAGATACTGCTGGAGCAATTTTTCGGCCAACCGGATTTTAGATTCTCGAGGAACAATAAAAATCTCTTGTGTGACACGCGCGACCGTTGTACCAGAGGGTGCCACCTCAACGCGAATGGGCAGCTTCATGTTCCGAGTGGCCATCTGCATTATTTTCGAGGGCATGGTGGCGGAGAACAGCATGGTCTGTCGATCACGAGGCAAGGCTCTAAAAATCTTTTCGATCTGTGGGGCAAACCCCATGTCGAGCATGCGGTCAGCCTCATCGAGTACGACGATGCGTGTGTTGTCGAGACGCACGGTGCGTTGTTGTAAGTGATCGTTGAGGCGACCCGGGGTTGCGATAATGACATGTGGTTTTCTACGGATGGCGTTTATCTGCGGACGAATAGATGTACCACCAATGAGAACAGCGGTTCTGAGTCCAAAACTAGCACCAACTTGTCGCAATGCTTCATCCACTTGAATTGCCAGCTCTCGTGTTGGCAACACGACAAGACCCTGACCCTTTACCTGATTAAGTCGCTGAATCATCGGGACACCAAAGGCGAGCGTCTTGCCGGTTCCGGTCTGCGCAATACCGACGACGTCTTTACCCTGGATGGCAATCGGCATGGCTTGCTGCTGAATCGGCGTCGGCTGGGTGAACTTTAACTGAGCGAGCTTGCCCATGAGGCTCGGTGCAATACCCAGCCCTGCAAAACCGTCTAATTGTTGTTTGTTATTCATTGATATTACGGTCACCATAGCAAACAAACCCGATGTGCACGATTGTAATCTTTTCTGGTGAACCACGTGACGGAAAGTTGGAACTCGGTCGGCACTTCAATTGCCGGTCTTGCACTTGTTTGCGCAAAGTAAAAGACAGGAGCGTCGCGGCACCCCTGTCTGTGGTTTTTATGTTTCTGCCCTCCTTTCTTGGCTCCTCCGCGATGGAGACAAAAAACTAAACGAACGTTCGGCTACGACTCGAGCGCGGCGAACTCGATCATGCCCTCAATGGGACCGTCGAACGTGCAGCGGATCTTGGCCATGTTGGGACGTGTGTCCCAGCTGTCTAACGACACGGTGAGCAGGAATGGCTGGTCACGTTCGACC
>JAZDNR010000007.1:0-3510 GCA_043799475.1 Parcubacteria group bacterium | reverse complement strand
TTGAGATCAAGGCGCCTCACTTTGTGTTTTGGGTCAAAGATGTTTTGGTCGAAAAATATGGAGAACAACTGGTTGAAAAAGGGGGGCTGCGCGTAACGACCACCCTCGATCTCAACATGCAGGATGCCGCCGAAAAAGCCGTCGAAGAGGGAGCGGCACGGAATCTCTCCCAGTATGGCGTACAAAATGCCGCCTTGACTGCTCTGGACCCACGCTCCGGCCAAGTTATGGCGCACGTCGGTTCTAAAGACTATTTTAATGATGAAATTGATGGCTCGGTTGATGTGGCTCGCAGCTTGCAGCAGCCCGGTTCATCCTTTAAGCCCTATGAGTACGCGGCAGCTTTTAGTAAAGGCTACCCTCCGAGCACGGTCTTATTTGATATACGCACCGATTTTGGCGGTAATTATAAACCAGAGAACTACGATAGGGGTCAGCGCGGGCCGCTGACTATGCGGCAGACTCTGCAGATGTCGCTCAACATTCCGGCGGTCAAGACTACTTATTTAGCTGGGGTCGACAACGTCGTAGCACTGGCCAAAAAAATGGGCATCACTGACCTTAACGCAGAAGAGGGTTACGGTTTAGCGGTTGGGCTGGGCGCTGGCGAAGTTAAACTTGTCGATCATGTGGCAGGCTTTGGTACATTTGCCAACGAAGGTAAAAAAATCCCGCGCACACTCTTGTTAAAAGTTGAGGATCCTAGCGGCAAGGTGCTTGAGGAGTTTAAGCAGCCCGAGGGTGAACAAGTTCTTGACCGTAATGTGGCGCTCACCATGTCTAATGTTCTCTCAGATGACGCGGCGCGTGCACCGATTTTTGGGTCGGGTGGTCCGTTGACGTTACCTGATCGGCGCGCGGCCGCTAAGACTGGTACTACCGAGAACAACACGGATGGATTAACCATGGGTTACGTTCCGCAATTGGTGGCAGGCGTCTGGGTTGGCAATAATGATAATAAACCGTTTCCCGGTGGCGACGGCTCCTTTACCGCAGCACCAATTTGGCATCAATTTATGGCCGAAGCAGTAAAGGGCTACGATTCCAAGTGGTACCCGGATCCTGAGCCCATGTCTGCTCCAAAAGCAGTCTTGGCCGGTAGAGCGGGTGGAAAGGGTGAAAAGTTTAAGGTCAGCAAGATCGACGGCAAGCTTGCCCCGGCTGACCTACCCGGTAACTATGTCGAAGAAAAAGAGTTTGTTGAATACCACTGTATTCTTTACTACGTAAACAAAGATGATCCTCTTGGAGCAGCACCAAGCAATCCAGCCGGTGATCCTCAGTTTAACAATTGGGAGGCGGCTGTGCGTGCTTGGGGTGGCGGTAAAAATGGCAATAGTAGCAAGCCCAAAGAAACCAGTCCTTACGGAGCGGCCGAGGTGCAGCCCAAGATTTCTATTTTACAACCAGCCGCGGGTAGTGAAGTCACCTCTTCGTCCATAACTGTGGTGGTGAGTGCCCAGGCCCTGGCTGGGGTAAAGGTGGTCGACGTTGCACTCAACGGAGGATTGGTGGGCAGCGCCTCGGCCGAACCTTTTGCCATCACCTTCAACGCAAGTGTTCCCAATGGGTTCCATACTATCTCGGCGATCGTGACGGATAAGTACGGTGGCAAGGCCGAGACCTCAATCGACATCAACCTTAAGGTAGATTCCACTAAACCAACGGCCACTTTTACTACCTCACAAGCCGGATTAAAGGTGAACGCGGACGCAAGCGGCTCTAGTGATAATGTGGCGGTTGGATCGTACGCCTGGGACTTTGGCGACGGAGCTACTGCGAGCGGCGCTAGCACGAGTCACACTTACGCGGCAGCTGGTAATCATAAAATTACTCTGACGGTTAGCGATGCGGCGGGTAACTCTGATGTAAAACAAAAAACGCTAACGCTACCCTAATGGCCCAACTAGCTATTGTCATTGTAAATCACGACCGCGAACGTGCCCTTAGTAAAAAGCTGGTAGAACAAAAGTTTGTTTTTACTCGTCTTGGATCAACCGGTGGCTTTTTACGCAAGCGTAGCGCGACTTTGCTTATTGGACTTCAAGATCCCGCCCGTTTGACCCTCCTTAAAAACCTTATAAAGGGGAGTAGTGAGCAGCGCGAAGCCCTGGTGAGCGCTGATGATGCCACGCTGGGGTCCGAGACGGGCAGTTTAGAGGTTCCCCTGGGGGCGGCTCAAGTTATTACCGGCGGTGCAACCCTTTTTGTAGTTAATCTGGAGGAACTAACTCGCTACTAACCCTAGCTTGAATTACCAGGCGCTCCACTTTGGCGCGTCCGATTTTTGATTTAAGCGTCTCTAATAGCGATCTGCGGTAGGCTTCCAAGGTAGCGCGCGCACTGCCCGTTGGGACCGAGAGATAGAGCACTCCTTCTCGGTAACCCTCGGCGCGCACATCCTCACACAATATTTCGGGGAGAACTTCTCGCAGTGCTTGTCGCACAACTTTTAAAATAGCAGCGGACTCTATGCCACTCCGCAGTCCGTAGCGACGTGCAAAAGCATCTATGTCAGCTTGCAACCGGCGCATTTGTGCAAATCTCACTATTATTAATCGCGATTATTCTGGCGTTCTTACGTAACTCGTCCGGAACTTCACTGGGGTCCGCTGTGGTAATTATGCTTTGTTGGCGCAAAAGATGGGGCAGGAGCTTTTTACGGTGTTCCTGATCTAACTCAGAAAAAATATCATCGAGTAAAAACAGGGGGCGTTCTCCTAGTTTGTGCTCAAGATAGTTAAGAGAACTCAACATGAGACTGATCACAATTGAGCGCCACTCACCGCGCGACCCATATTCACGTAATGGTTGATTGTCCTTATTAATAACGAGATCGTCGCGATGAGAACCCACTAAGTTTCGACTAGCGGCCACTTCTCTGCTTGTTAAATCGTGCGCCGCTTGGTTAAAGGCCCGCCGCCAGTCTTCTATGGATTGGGCCTTGGTGATGGCGGCATTTTGCAGCTTAAACTCAAGCGGGCTTGCCGTTGAACTGAGTGATTGATAAATCTGTACTGCGGGCGTCGTAAGCTGCTGTAAGAGTTGCTGACGCGCCCATGAGATTTCGGCTGAGTCTTTGCAAACCTGCTCAGTATAAATAGAGAGGTCCACGCGGCGCCCCGCCCGAGCTTGCTCTAATAGTATTTGTCGTTGCTGGAGGGTATAACGCAGTCGCAGCAAGCGCTCAAAATATTCTGGATTACGCACGGCAATAAGTTGATCCAAAAAGTCTCGTCGAGCGGCACTACTACGCTGTAGAGTGTCAACATAATCCGGCGCAAACAAAATCGAGGGGAGCAGTCCCACTACCATGCGAGGCAGACGCGCTATTTTATTAAGTTTCCAAAGTTTACGCGTTCTCCCTATTAACACATCAATAACACAAGTAAGTTCGTGGGGCCGTTTTTGTGTCTCAAATTGAGCCGTGATCTTAGTATAAGAGCTGCCGCTGCGAATAAGTAGAGACTCTATGCGGGCGCGCACTGAGCGAGTAGTACTAATTAGTCG
>JAZDNR010000073.1:0-7542 GCA_043799475.1 Parcubacteria group bacterium | reverse complement strand
CGCTAGGCTGGCTGGCTCTGGCTACGGTCATTTCTCTGGCGGCAACCTTTGTAAATCCGTATCGTTGGGACATTTGGCTCGAACCCTACCGCACCCTGACTGACAAGGCGCTACACGACAACATTGTCGAGTGGTTTGCCGCCGGCCCCTACAGCACTACCGGTACGATTCTTTTTGGGGTCCTGGTCTTGCTGGTCTTTACTTTTGTGGTTCGTAAAGGGCGAACCGACCTTACTGAAGCAAGCCTGGTGCTGGCTTTTTTTGTATCAGCTCTTTTAGCAGTTCGTAACGTCCCACTTTTTTTGCTTATGGCTGTTCCCCTTGGACTTGAGGGATTGCGTACGCTCAAGCCCAACTGGGCGGGCTTAGCGATACGCCTCTGGCCAACTTTGTTAGCACTGGCTTTTTTTATAGTAGCGGGGGTGAGCAAGTTCCCCTTGGATAGTTTTGCCAAGCTCGATCGCGACACAGAGATTTTTAAACAAGGTGATTATCCAGTTGAGGCTGCCACTTTTTTGGCAGAACACACCGAGTACGCCGACTCGCATCCCTACAATGAGTATGGTTGGGGCGGTTATCTGCTTTACCAAGTGCCTTGGTTTAAGACTTTTATTGACGGGCGCATGCCCTCCTGGCAACAGGGGGAGCTAAAAATCATCGATCGCTATTTTGAGATTGACCGGCGGGAGAACTGGCAGGCCACGGCTGACGAGTTTAGAGTGGATCTCTTTATACTCAAGTCTAGCCACGGCTTGGTAGGGGAACTCTCTAAAGATAAAGATTTTACTGAGGTATTTCGCGACGACAACTCTGTTATCTTTGTAAAACAAAAGTGAAATCTGTGGACAAGTGAGGATTGACGTTCGGTTTTTGTTCGGTCTATAGTGTCTGCATGAGCGAAACTTCAACACTCACCCCGTTAACCTTTGTGTCTCCCATCCGTCAGACTTTGGCGGTTACTCGCATCAAGACTTACACACGTAAGCTGGCCGAGATCGAGCGGTTTATTGAGCACTACGCCCCTAATGCTACCCCCCGGTCAGATCCAGGCGTGATTGTTCATCGTTATTGGCAAGTATGAACCCTACCCTGACCAAAAAACAACGTCATATCCTGGACTATATCGGTCTTTTTTTGCGCAAACGTGGCTACAGTCCGAGTTATCGTGAAATAGCGCAACATTTTAAGCTCTCGTCTGTCGCAACGGTACATCAACACGTACAGACATTGCAGTCCAAAGGATACTTACAGCCCGAAAAACCGGGGGCGCGACAACATCGTCGCCTTGAGCCCACCACAGCACAGGACCTGCGCGCCTCTATTGTCGATATCCCATTGGTTGGGTTGATTACAGCGGGTCAACCAATCGAAGCCCTACAGGAACACGAGACTCTAGCGATTCCTCAAAATATGGTGGGGCGTGGGCATTACTTCTCCCTACGTGTTAAGGGAGAGTCGATGGTCGAGGACGGCATTTTGGACGGTGATTATGTAATTGTCGAGGAGCGTAATACGGCTCAAAATGGCGACATCGTCGTGGCATTGCTAGAGAATCACTTTGCTACGCTCAAACGTTACTTTAAAGAACGCGATCATGTGCGTTTGCAACCCGCCAATGCTGCGATGGAACCGTTTAGAGTACGTTCGGTAAAAATTCAAGGTCGCGTAGTGGGGCTGTTGCGGTCTTACCACTAGGGGAGGCTCTCTCCGGTTACCCAAGGCGCGGTAGTAACGGGAGAGACCAAAAAAACCCTCATCGCGTAGTGTGCCCTCTCCCGCTTCCCCTGGGAAGGCCGCTACGCGTTGGGAGTGTGATCGAGTGAGATACTCGAGGCGGTACCGAGGGCTGCCTCCGACTCACGCGAGGCTAGCTCCGCCGCCGTTGCCGGCTTGAGTGCCGCTTTAATAATTGCTTCGTCTACAATTATCGCGGCTGGCTCAATTTTAATCACCTGAGAGCGGCTAATCAGAAGAATTTGGCGCCATAAACCGCTCAGTGCCAAGGGGGGTTTAACCCAAAGCACCGTGATAAGTCCCGTAGTGCTATCAAGCTTATAAGTCACCAACTTACCGAGATAGCGTTTGCGCTCGGTGTATACGGCACGTTCGCTTAGGTCTCCGTATTTTTGTTCGTCGCTATAGAGTTCCTTGGTCTTACTGTTTTGTTCTAAGGCGGACCCAGCAAGCTTAATGCCCGACTCCTTAATCTCAGCAATCTGTTCAAGCGGAATAATGACAGTGCGCCCAAGTAAACTTGCCCGGCTGGCGACAAGTGCCACTACCGCAATTTTGTGATAGTCCACTAACACGCGTTTAACTCTGAGTGGGGAATCACTGACCGTCGCCCCCTTTAGCTGCTCGACCGTGAGCACCATGGCTAGATTTTAATATCGTCCAAGGTGAAGCCCTTTTGCGCAAAGCTCTTGAGAACGCGCGACTCGTGCAGCGCCTTAATGACCACGCGGCGGTTAGGTTCTTGACCGAGACTCTCCGTTGCTACCCCTTCAATCTTCTGCAGGGTCGTGTGCACAATGCGCCGCTCATAACTCGACATGGGTCGCAACACCACCATGCTATCGCTCCGTAGTGCTTTTTCGGCGCCTTGTTTAGCTAGATCAACTACTTGCTGTTCACGCTTAGACTTATAGTCGTTGACATCCAGACTAGCAAAACAGGGTTTGCCCGTATGGCCCGAGACCAACAAGCGCGTAAGGTACTGCAGGGCTGCTAAAGTGATACCGTGCTGACCGATCAACCGACGTGAGTCTTGCGTTTCAATTTGCACTTTGATGCCCGGGCGACGACCGGTCTCAAGAGTGCAGCTTACCTCACCCTTAGTCCCTAAAAAACTAAGGAGCTTTTGAACCTCTCGTTTGGTGAGATCAAGTGTAGTGCTCATAGTGTTATTTGACGACAACTGCCTCATGTTCGGGGTGCTCTCCGCTAGGCCGTGAGGCGCTACCGCGCATAATAATCCACTGCTGCAAAATTGCAAACAAAGTAGAGGCCAGCCAGTAGAGCGCTAATCCGGCGGGAAATTGGTAAGCAAAATATCCCGTCATGAGGGGGAACACATAAGTTAAATTGTTAGTAAGAGCGGTGGCGGCAGCCTGTGGATCGTTCTTACTTGGTTTTGGTTTACCGGCCTGATCTTTTTTGCGCTTGCGCATGAGCATCCAGGATTGGTAGAACTGCGCTCCGGCCGTAAGCACGGCCAGTGCAATATTGTGTGTTTGCGCGAGATCTAAAAAGTTCAAAAAGGTTGCGTCCATGGGCACTGGCGGGTGTGCGATAAAAGGATAAAGTCGCTCCCCAAATTCGGCACCGCTAATAGTCAGCCTAAAAACAAGAAAAAGAGGATAGATAAACAGAATCTGAACAACCAGGGGCAGACAAGAAGACAGCGGGTTCACCCGGTTTTTTTTATAAAACTCCATTAGCGCTTTGGTCTGGGTCTCTTTGTCGTCTTTGTGCTTGGCTCTGATTTCATTGATGCGCGGTTGGAGCTCCTGCATGGCGCGTTGTGCCCGGATTTGCTTTGCGGCAAAGGGATACAAAATAAGCCGCACGATGAGCGTGAGAAGAATGATGGCAATGCCCAGGTCGTTACCCGGCAAAAAGTTGCGAATGCCAATTAGTATGTTGAGGAAGGGATCAACGAGAATTGTTTGGAACATGTTGGTGTGGATAGGGATCGATTCCGCCGTTCGACCAAGGGTGACAGCGCATAAGGCGCCAGACTACAACAGGTAGAGCGATTATTCCAGTGTTATGTAGTGCTTCTCGAGCATACTCAGAGCAAGAGGGATAATAGCGACAGTATCCCTGGGGGAACCAGTTTTTTAGCAATCCATGATCGGGCGAGAGTGTTTTTTGATAAAACTGCACCAATATTAAGAGCGGTGAGGCTGCTACCCGCGATATTTTAAGCAAATAGTTCATACAATGCCTTCTGTAACTCGCGCGAAGTTTTGCCTAGAGCCACGGATCGTATTGTCACAGTAACATCCATGGGAACGCGCTGTGATCGCAACGGACTGCTAAGAAGAGCACGCACCTGTCGTTTAAGTCGATTACGAACAACGGCTTGCTTAGAAACCCGCTTACTAACAATTACCGTTGCCCGCGAGAGTTTACTGCGTGGACGTATCAAGTACCGCACAACAAAAAAGGCGTTACGTTTTGTCTGACCGCTCCGCTGCACTGCTTCTATGTCTCTCGCGCGCGCAAGCCGCTCGCTGCGCTTTAACATATTATTTACCAACTACTACGCGCCAACGACCCTTTTGGCGTCGCCGCCGTAGTACTTTTCGGCCGCTGGTAGTGTGCATCCGGTGACGGTAGCCATGACGCTTAAGTCGGCGCTGTTTTTTGGGTTGGTAGGTTCGCTTTGGCATAGTCTGATTGGGAGGGTACCGCCCCGTTCTGGATAGGTCAATTTTTCCACCTAATCCACACGTTCTACACAGTAAAAATGACAATTCTTTTACCTATTGCATATGTGGATAGGTGTTCCTAGCTCAACTGAGCCAATAAAGGCCAAATCGTTGGTCCTTTTCCACAATGGTGGTACATTTTGTCCCTGCACCTAGTAACCCACTTCTCTATCGCCATGGATCAAGAAAAAGTCTGGCAGTCCGCCCTCTCAGAGCTCGAACTAGCCATCAGTAAAGCCAACTTTACGACCTGGCTAAAAAAGACCTGGATAAATTCACTATCCACAAGTGAGGCCGTCGTTGGAGTCCCCAACGCATTTACCAAAGAGTGGTTGCAAAATAAGTATCATAAACAAATTGTAACTGCGCTAAAACGCTGCACTGGAAGTCATATGTTAATGGTGCGCTACGAGATTGGCACAAAAGTACCCAAGCGAGAGCTACCGCCCGAGGCTCCGGTCGGTGAGTCTGGTGCTCTTGCGTCCACTACCCAATTAGGTGCCACCGCTAATTATCCGCACGGCCTTGTGAATATTTCTGGCTTTTCTGTCGACAACGAAACTAACCTCAACCCACGTTACACCTTTGAAACTTACGTCGTAGGGCCCTCTAATGAGTTAGCCCATGCGGCCTGTACCGCCGTTGCAGCAAATCCGGGTACCACATACAACCCGCTCTTCATTTATGGAGGGGTCGGGCTCGGCAAGACGCATCTCATGCACGCCATTGGCAACGCTATTAAAAAAAATAGTGCCAACAAGCGTGTGCGCTACGTAACGAGCGAGCGCTTTACTAATGAATTTATTGATTCAATTAGTAACAAGGCCAGTAATTTTAAAAGTCGCTATCGTGAGGTCGATGTTCTTATTGTTGATGACATCCAATTTATTGCCGGTAAGGAGCAAACTCAACAGGAATTTTTTCATACCTTTAATACCCTATATGGGAACAACCGACAGATAATTTTATCAAGTGATCGACCTCCAAAAGCCATCCCCACACTAGAGGATCGCCTGCGCTCACGCTTTGAGGGCGGTATGATCGCGGATATTGGTACCCCAGAGCTAGAGACTCGTGAAGCGATTTTACGCGAAAAATGTCGGGTAAAAAATTATGAGGTAGATGATAAAGTAACTACCTTTATTGCCGCTCATATTCAACACAACATTCGTGAGCTTGAGGGGGCTCTCAACCGGGTTGTGGCCCACTGTCAGCTTAAAAAACTCATCCCAACCGTTGATATTGCTAAAAGTATCTTGGCAAACATTATTGCTAACCCACGGCGTCGGGGCATTGTTCCGCGCCAGATCGTTGAAACGGTGGCACAGTTTTACGATGTTACTATTGAAGATCTTGTGGGTGCTTCTCGGAAAAAAGAGATTGTGCGGCCACGCCAAATTGCTATGTATCTAATGCGCGAGGAGATTAAATCTAGTTTTCCCACTATTGGTAATGAGCTTGGTGGTCGTGACCATACCACTGCCATGCACGCTACCGACAAGATTACCAAGGAAGTTGATCGCGATGATTCTGTCCGTCAAGAGCTCGACTTAATTCGACAACGACTTTACGTTCCACAGTAGTGTGCAAAGTTTAGTGCACATCCCTGTGAAGATTGCTGTATAAAACTTGTTCCCAACCTGGGATAAGCTCGGCAGCCGCAAAAATAAAATAGCACCTGCAAAAAAAGACATTTAACACAAGGGGAACTTGTTCACTTTAGTACACAGGTCACTCGCAGTAGTTAGACACTCACCCACGCACAGAGAAGATCTCCTAAATCTTAAGAAAAACTAAGTACTGTATTAAAAAAATCTTACGGCTCACAACTTCTCCCCACAATCCACCGTACTATTACTAGTTCTATTAGAATAAATAACATTAAAGTATTACTACAATGAAATTAGCTTGCACACAGGAGAATCTTCACAAGGGTCTATCAATTGTTGGTCGAGTAGTAAGTCGTAATGCAACACTGCCGGTACTTGGTAATGTTCTACTTAAAGCTGAGACCGGAGGGCTAAAATTAGTTGCAACCGATCTAGAGCTTGGTATGAGTTGTTTAGTAGGCGGTAAAATTGAGCAACACGGTGAAATAACAATTCCAGCTAGACTGCTTAGTGAATATGTCAGTCAACTACCCCGCGAACATGTACTCCTTGAATTGGCGGGTAAGGACCTTAAATTGACTTGCGAGACTACTAACGCACAGATTAAGGGTATTGCAGCCAATGAATTTCCTCTTTTACCAGCTTTTAAATCAACTTTTGAGGCTACGTTACCGGCTGATCAACTTAAAGAGGCCATTGAACAGGTCTCTAGTGCGGTAGCGCGTGATGAATCTCGTCCAGAGCTTAATGGAGTGTATCTACAGTTTTCTGGCAATATCTGTACTTTAGCGGCAACTGATAGTTTTAGATTGGCTGAGCGAGTTATCGATGCCAAGGGGTTTACAGAAGAACGTGACGTAATTGTTCCCCTTAAGACAATTTTAGAGCTTGGTCGAGTAATTGAGCCGATTGATAGTGTGGTAATTAGACTTTCTGAAAATCAAATTCAGTGCAGTTATAAGACGATTGAACTCATCTCGCGGCTAATTGAAGGACATTATCCGCCTTATAAAGATATTTTGCCGCAAAATCTGGCTACCAAGTGTGTGGTAAACCGCGAAGAGTTTGTTAATGCGGTACGCTCGGCTGGTTTATTTTCAAAAACAGCTGCTCAAGACGTGGTAGTGACTGTTAATGCAGAACAAAAACTAATCCAAATACAAGCTGAGGCTAATCAAGTGGGTGGGCATAATCAAAAGATTAGAGTCAAAGTTAGCGGGCCAGCTGATCGTGTCGTATTTAATTTTCGCTACCTTTTAGAGGGACTACAAACCTTTAGTGATGATGAAATAGTTTTTGAAACGGGTGGCAGTAGTAGCCCGGGACGTCTAACTGCCCCTAACGCGGCCCGCTATCTCTATATTCTTATGCCGATTAAAATATAGTTTGTGCCTCTTAAGAGCATTACTTTAGAAAACTTCCGCACCTACCAGCGTGCCAATGTTTTTTTTGCGCCTCAATGTACTATCATTACGGGCCCCAATGCCTCAGGAAAA
>JAZDNR010000069.1:0-13218 GCA_043799475.1 Parcubacteria group bacterium | reverse complement strand
AAGTTTGGATTCCGATAGTAGTTTAGTTTGCCCCACCCTTGGTTACACTATTGTTTCGAGGGAATGTTTTGAAAAAACGGGACCTTGCCGATAAGCAAAGCCCCCTAAATGTAAACGTCACGTGAAGATGAACCATGGTGGTCTTGAGTTTCTATCTTTCCATTGCTTTCTCAATGAACTCTGTGCTGTGACCATCAAACTCAGACGGTAACCACTTGCCATCGCGGTCGATCTGATGTCCAGTTTCAACGCCAAGCATGAACACTCGCTCAAGCAGCGCGATCATATCTCTGACACTTGGTCTAAGTGTCCCATTTGTGGTGGTCATCTCGAAGACGTTCTTCTGACGCGCAAAGTCACTGACCTCAGCTACACTGGGGCAAGCCAAGACAAGTTTTTTGTCGAGAGTTGAGCAAAGTGGTTCTTGCTCAACATCGCACAATTCAACCTGTAACTTATACGATCCCGGCACCCTCCAAACAACAAACCTAGCACTGGTCGCGATCATACTGGTTCTCCTTCTCTTTTTTGCTGAAAGCAGCCTATTGATTATATAAAGATTATAACCAAGAGGCTGCCTTTAACATATTTAAAAGAACGAATGTTCTAGCCTCTAATAGAAACTGAGGGCTGTCAAATAAAAAAAACTGGGTCTGCTATATCGCAAACCTGTGTAAGTTTCATGGTGGACCACTGTACAGGACGTTGGAACTAAGATTAGAAAAGGGAGAGTCTGGATTCCAGTGATAGTTTAGTTTATCCCACCCCGCGTTACACTATTGTTTTATATAAAAAAAGAACCGCCGTTCGATGACCTACTAGGCGGCAAAATAAATGAATTTCTTCTCGATGAGGTTATGAGGAACGGAGTCGATAGACGATCTCCTCCTTGCTTTCAATCACTCCCGTGTCCTCGGATGATACAAGGAAGTCGTCCAGGCTTTGGCCGATTTTCTGTTCATAGGCAGAGAAGAACTGTTGCAGTTCCCTCCGAGTCGTGCCTCGTCTGAGTATGTTTGCCAGCGCTTCGTGTAATGGCGTGCCCTTCTTCTGAGTCATTTTTTGCCCCCTCGATTAGTTGCTGTTGGGAATGCATTAACAAAGAGGATGTTCCTTAAGGCTTGCCGATTCTTTCTTGCACTCAGGACAAGTCGCCAAAGAAGGATCGTCTATACTCACCCAGGTATGACCTTCAGGCCACATAGCCGGTATCTCTCTCGAGAAACCGCAAAGAGGATAACCAGACAGAAGAATGTGTACCGGTGAATCTTCCCTGAAAAGCATTTGTGCTTACCTCCTAGTCTGGGTTCGTTAAAACAAACCCAAGCCAAGAGGTAAGAGATATTAAAGAACAACTAAGTCGGTAAAACTAACTCGCTTTAATGCTAGAGTCAAAAAATCCATGGTGGACCACTGTACAGGACGTTGGAACTGAGATTGGGCAGGGGAGAGTCTGGATTCCGGTGATAGTTTAGTTTACCCCACCCCGCGTTTCACTATTGTTATAAAAGCTAACCAAAAAAAGAAGACCTTTATCGTAGGTCTCTACGCCAGTACATGGCACTGGATCAAGCTACGTCGCAGTCACCCCTCTCTCGTACCATGTCTTCCCGACGATGGGCACGATACCCTGCCTTAAAACATTCAAGCACCAGTTGTTTGAGGACTGACCATCCCGAAGCGTTCTCGCACATACGATCCACTGCAAGCACGAGGCGCAGGGCTTCTGCTTCCTCTGAGGTATGTCCAGGCCCAGTGACCGTAACGTGTTCGATCACTTTATAGGGCGGAAAATCTCTTAAGACCGATTTATCCTCCTCTAGCGATCTGGTTTTCACAAACTCTACCCCATACGCGTCGTTACTGGTGTACTGTCGTATAGAAACTTCTAACCGCATTGTGGCCCCCTATAGCGTTCCTGTCTTAAGCTTGGATCTAGGGCTTCGAGAGCCCCCAATGTCTTCAAGCAATTCTGGCAGGTAGCCTCTTCGTGGTCAGCTATGCGGACCCAGGAGTGACCCTTCGGCCAGTCCTTAGGAATTTCTTCTGAGAAACCACAAAGCGGAAACCCTTGGTCGAGAATGTGAATCGTCTGTTGCATTTGCACTTTCATACCTCATCTTTCTTTTGGAAGTTCCGGTTAAAGCAGAAGTTTAGCGAACTTTATACGCAATTCATTCTCCGACAAGACATAAGCATAAGGATCGTTTGGCAGGAACAGGACGTAATGCCTTCCTTCTTGCAGATCAGATTCTGGATAGTAAGCGTGTTCCGAGATTGCCACATCGAGAACTTCCACGAGTTTGTCGCCGGATTCTATGACAACAGCGCTGCGGCCATGTTCGGTCGAATACTGAATTTTCATTTTATTCTTACCTCTTTGTTAAAGTCCTAATAAAAAGACCCTCACAAAGAGGTAAGATATATTAAGGAACAATCGAGTTAACAAAACTAACTCGCTTTAATCGTAGAGTCAATAAATCCATGGTGGAGATGGCGGGAATCGAACCCGCGTGGGGCAAATCTTGTGTGATCTGTCTACGTGTACTGTCCGCGCTTAGTGTCTGACGTCGTTGCTCAAAGCGCGACCAAAAACGACGACGCGAGTTCCACATAATCTCGGTCTGCAACCAGGAACCTGCCGCAAACCAACCCTGCAAAGATAACACCTCGGTCGCTTACCACAGGGGAGCAAGCGGGAGATGGCTGTTACCTAAAGTTAGGCAACGGCGAGCGCAGGCTCAAGACCACGAACGTAGTCGCGAGCCGCGTTTACAAATGACTTAGCATTTGTGTGGTGATGCAATTGATTAGCGAGTGGTGCATCCCACTCGTACACGCCCAGATCACACGCGGTCGCCCTCGAAGCCGATCATCCCCAAGGGAGGTGCGAAAAGATCGCGTAAGGCGACTTCGCTCCTCCCTGGGAGAGACCGCAGGTACAGTTCACAACACATAGCGTGCGGGGGTTTTAGTTGTCAAAGGAGCTATCCACAATCACCTCGCTGGCCGGCTGCGCAGGGCCCGCGCAATCGTGCGCTGTGCCTCCCGTTTACGCAGCACATCGCGCTTTTCGTACTGCCGCTTACCGCGCGCGACTGCAAACTCGAGCTTGATCAGGTTCCGTTTACTGTAAGCACGGATCGGCACCAGAGTCAACCCCTTTTGGTGCATTTGTCCGATAATTTCGCGCAGCTCTCTTTTTTTAAGGAGGAGAGGGCGGCTGCGGGCAGGATCGTACTCTGGCATAGGCCCGGCCGGCTTATAGCGACTAATGTGCGCGTTTAAAAGCTGCATTTGTCCGGCGTGAATAGTCACGTAGGCGCCCACCAGACGCAGTCCGCCCATTTTGACCGACTTAACCTCAGGGCCAGTCAGCTTGAGCCCGGCCTCATAGGTCTCGAGCAGCTGATAATCAGACCGAGCACGTTTATTGATAGCGTAGACGCTCACGCGGGTAGTATAGTAGGGCTTACATAAATGGCACAGCAGAATCTCCAAGACTACGTTAGGGCTTTTTTACGGGATGGTATCCGACACTACACCGGTCAGCCTTTTACAAACACAGTTCCGGTAGAACACCCCGTTGAGTCGCGAGGGGACTATGCCAGTAGCGTAGCTTTTACCTTGGCTAAAGCGCTTAAAAAAAAGCCCGACCAAGTTGCGCGCGAGCTAGTGGCCGAGCTCACTAAACACCTCACTCACCACACGGCCACGCTGGCTGGATTTACGGCTAGGGCCGGCGATTTTTTTGAGACAATCACGGCGGTCGGGCCCTTTATTAATATTAAGCTCTCAAAGAAATTTTTGGGGCGGCTGGTGGGGCATATAGTCAAAAGCGCCGAAGAGTACGGTCATGCTGTTCTCCCGGAGCCTAAGACGGTGGTGGTCGAGTACTCGGGGGTAAACATTGGTAAACCTTTTGGGATTGGACATTTACGCTCGACGGTTAACGGTGTGGCGATCGCAAACTTGCTCGAGACGCAGGGTTACAAAGTGGTCCGGCTTAACTATTTGGGCGACTGGGGCACCCAGTTTGGCAAGCTCATCGCCGGCTACCTGCATTGGGGAGACGAGCGGGCCTTAGTCCGCGAGCCAATCGCAGAACTGCAACGGGTTTATGTAAAGTTTCATGATGAGGTGGCTAAGGCCCCGGACGAGAAGCTCATCGATGAGGCTCGAGAGTGGTTTCGTAAATTAGAGGCTGGGGACCTTAAGGCGCTTAAACTTTGGCAGCGTTTTAGGTCTGCTTCACTAGTCCACGCTAATAAAATTTACGCCCTCCTCGAGACTGTCTTTGATGAACCTGAGGAGGGAGAAGCGAAATATCGCGACAAGACAACTGCCGTGTTAGAGCTGCTTAAAAAACACGGGTTGCTTACAAAAAGTAAGGGCGCACAAATTGTCAATCTTGAGGACGTTGGGTTGCCGCCGTTGCTTTTGCAAAAAACTGATGAAGCCAGTCTCTATGCTACCCGTGAACTTGCGGCGGCCATCGAGCGGCACAAAAAATATGCGTTTAGTTGCATGCTCTATGAGGTCGGTCAAGAGCAGGAGTTACACTTTAAACAGGTCTTTGCGGTACTAAACAAACTGGGTTTTGGCTGGGCCAAGGATCTTGAGCATATTAAACATGGTCTTTACCGACTCAAGGGCCGCAAAATGAGCACACGGGCTGGTCGTAGTGCGGACATGCTGGCAATTTTAAATGAGGCGGTTGAACGTGCCAGCCAGGTTATTGCGGCAAAAAATCCGGCGATTAAAAACAAAAAAGAGACCGCGCGTCAGGTCGGTATCGGAGCGATTAAGTACAACGATCTCTCCCAAAACCGCAGGCATGCCATTGAGTTTGACTTTGACCGCATGCTCTCGCTCGAGGGCAACTCGGCGCCCTATCTCCAATATACGCACGCGCGTATCCAAAGTATTTTGCGTAAGGCTCAAATTAAACCAGCAGAACTTGTAGAACTTAAAGTTAGCCGGGTAGATCCCGATAAGCTCAGTCAGCCCCAAGAACTTATTCTGGCGCGCCGACTAGTTCGCTATCCCGAGATTGTGGCGACCGCCGCGCAGCGGCGCATGCCGCATCTTGTAGCCACGGAGCTCTTTGAATTGGCTAGTCGGTTCAACCTGTTTTATCAAGTGGTGCCAGTACTTAAGGCGCCGCAGCAAGAGCGCAGCAACCGTTTGGTACTGTGTGCGGCGGTCGCTACGGTACTCAAAAACGGGTTGGGATTGCTGGGGATCCACGCTCCTGACGAAATGTAGTATTGACAGACGTCCATAATCCGGCTAGATTGGCGCCCAACGTGTTTGAGGGCCGTTCTTCTTGTCTGCCAAAAAGTGTGGGACCTTTGCGAGATCTAGTAGTTGTATTTGATCTCGAGGTTCTGGAAGAGGTCGTTGTAGATAGTCGGAGTCTGGATAAAGGTATTAGTCACGGCTGAAGCAAACCAAACAAACCAGATTATTACGATAATACCGGCCACCACCGAGAGTGCGCCAATAATGATTCCGGCGATAGCCAGACCTTTGCCACCCTCACCGGTCTTCTTGATTTGGCTCAAGGCCACAATACCCAAGATGAGGCCGATGATGCCCAGCCCAACTAAGCTTAAAACAAAGGCGGCAATCGCTAGGCCGTTTGTGCCGGTTGATTTTTGGGGTGTTTCTGCCATGGGTGTGGGAGTAGTTATTAGCTTATGGCGCTAGCCTAGCACTTTTTCACAAACACAGCACGTTTGGGGTTGTGGATGGGAACAAAACGCCCGAGCCTAGTGGCTCGGGCGTTTTCCGTAGGACTAAACCTACGCGTAGACCGGTTAGCGAGCTACTGGACCTTTTCCGCCTGCCATGTGTGTGTCGTTATGCGAGTAAGCACCGAGTATTGTAGTGCCAGCTGTTAAGCGTGCTTTAAGGGGCTTGCACAAAAAAGTCACCAGCGGACCACGACCACGGGACAGCGCTTTGGAGACGGGGTAATGCGGGGTTCTACCGTGTGGACAATTGTCCCAACGGGTCTGCGCTGCTACGATCCTCCTGTTGGATACACCCATGGCGTTTAAACCCGTCGACCCCAAGCAAAATCTGCCAAAACTCGAGCAAGCGCTGCTTAAGTTTTGGGACAAACGTGGGATATTCCAAAAGTCCATTGATAGTCGCGAGTCCAAGGACCCGCAGGGGCGCAAGAGGCCGGCTGCCAAGGGCGACTACGTCTTTTTTGATGGCCCTCCGGGAACCAACGGTAAACCCCACATTGGGCACATGATGCAGTCGGCCCTCAAGGACGTCTGGCCACGTTTTAAGACTATGCAAGGCTACCGCGTCTTGCGCAAAGCCGGTTGGGACACGCACGGTCTCCCCATTGAGCTCCAGGCCGAGAAAGAACTTGGGCTGGACTCAAAGCGCGATATCCATAACTTAGGGCTCACTAAGTATGTAGCGTATTGCCGCAATACAGTTTTTAGGTATGTCAAAGACTGGGAAGTCGCCATCAAGCGCATCGGGCGTTTTTTGGATACCACGGATGCCTATGCCACTTTGACCAACGACTTTATTCAGACGGATTGGTGGGTTATTAAACAGGCCCACCAAAAGGGGTTGCTCTACAAAGATTTTAAAGTTCTCCCATACTGCTCACGCTGTGGCACGAGTCTCTCCAGTCACGAAGTGGCGCAGGGTTATCAAGAAGTGACCGAGACCTCTGTGTTTGTAAAATTCCCGCTTAAAGGAGAACCCCGGACAAGTCTCTTGATCTGGACGACCACACCCTGGACCCTCGTTGCTAACGTGGCAGTGGCGGTTGGGCCCGAGGTTAAGTACGTGCGCGTACGGCCCAGATCTGGTGCAGACAAAAAAGAGCGTCTGATTTTAGCCAAAGCACTGGCCGACCAAGTCTTGGGCGAGGGGACCTACGAGATCGAAGAAGAATTTGACGGACATGCCCTCGCAGGTAAAACCTACCAGCCACCCTACAACTTTTTTAACCCGCGCGAAAAAGCTTTTTACGTGGTTGTCGAGGATTTTGTGACAACTGAGGATGGTGCTGGCCTGGTACACATGGCGGCTTACGGCGAGGATGACTACAAGGTCATTAAAAAGTACAAATTGCCGTTGATCCAGCACCTTGACTGGGATGGCACGCTCAAAAAAGAAGTGACCAAGTGGCAGGGCAAAAACTTTAAGGAAGTCGACAAAGAGGTAGTGCGCGATCTCAAAGAGCGCGGATTGCTTCTCAAGGCGGTACCCTATAAGCACAGCTACCCTTTTTGTTGGCGCTGCAAAACCCCGCTGATTTACAACGCTCAGTCCAGTTGGTTCATCCGGACGACGGCTTTTAAGGACAAAATGATCGCGGCCAATAAGCGGATCAACTGGCAACCCGAGCATATTCGCTCTGGAAGATTTGGTAAGTGGCTTGAGGAGAACGTCGACTGGGCTATCTCGCGGGCACGCTACTGGGGCACACCGCTACCAGTCTGGATTTGCCAAAAGTGCCAGCACGTCATGGTAGTCGAAAATATTGAAGAGCTGCGTAAACTCGCGACTAAAGCGCTAGCGTCCGACGAGCAGATCGACCTACATAAGCCGGCTATTGACGCAATTAAGCTGCGCTGCACTAAGTGCGCTGGTGAGGCGCTGCGTGAGCCAGACGTATTGGACTGCTGGTTTAACGCCGGCAACATGCCCTGGGGTCAGTGGGGCTACCCGCACAAGGCGGGGTCCCTGGAGATCTATAAGTCCCAGTATCCGGCCGATTTTATCTGCGAGGCCATCGATCAGACGCGTGGTTGGTTTTACGTTTTGCTCGCCACCTCGGTAATGTTGACCGGCAAGAGTTCCTACAAAAATGTCATCTGCACTAATCACATCTTGGATGAACGCGGACGCAAAATGTCTAAATCGGTCGGCAATGTCATTGAGCCATTGCCATTCTTTGAAAAATTTGGTGCTGACGCAGTGCGTTGGTCAATGTTCCGCACTGATCCGTGGCTGCCTAAGCGGTTTGGTGAGTCAGTAGTAATGGAAGCCAGTGGTGTGCTGTTGCGACCACTTTGGAACGTCTACAGCTTTTTTGTAACCTACGCCAACATCGATAAGTTCTCCCCGGCTAAACTCGGCAAAAAGGGACTGTCTGCGCCCAAACCTAAACAGCCCAAATCTAAGCACATTCTCGATCGCTGGATTTTGGCAGAACTCGCCGACACGACAGGTGTTGTGACTGATCGGCTGGAACACTACGACATTACTCCGGCGGTGTTGCGTCTAGAACGCTTTGTCGAGGGACTCTCTAACTGGTATGTGCGGCGCGGTCGCCGACGTTACTGGAAGTCACAAAACGATGCCGACAAAGAGGCTGCCGAGAACACGCTTTATTACGTGCTGGTGAGACTCTCTCAGCTGCTGGCTCCGCTGGTGCCGTTTGTCAGTGAGGAGATCTACCGCAACCTGACAAGTGGTGGGCTGTATGTCGACGAGCGAGGCTTGGAGTCGGTGCACCTGACAGACTGGCCCAAAGTCGGCCAAAGTTCGGCAGCGGACAAAAAGCTTGTCAAGGAGATGCGCCTGGCCCAACAGCTCGTCTCACTGGCGCGCTCGGCACGGCAGGAAGCTAAGCTACGTGTGAGGCAACCCTTGGCGCGGCTTGTGGTAGCACTCCCGGCTAAGGTCAAAATCACAAAAACTACGGAAGAGCTCATTAAAGATGAGGTCAATGTAAAGTCGCTCGAGTACGTAAAAAATCCGGATGAACTTGGGCAGGCGGTGGTCAAACTTAACTTTGCAGTGGCTGGTAAAAAGTACGGAGCTAAAGTCAAAGAGATTGCCAAAGCGCTTGCCGTGACGCCGAGTATCAAGTTTGGTAAGCAAGGCGCCAAGGTGGGTAAGTTCGGCCTGGATGACGAGGATTTGCTGGTAACCTACCAGGGCAAAAAAGATCTTGCCGTGGCAGGGGATCGCGATGTATTAGTTGGGCTTGATACTAAGCTCACGCCTGAGCTCGAGCAGGAAGGGTTAATCCGAGAGCTAATACGTGCGGTTCAAGATTTGCGCAAAGAGGCTGGCTACGACGTCAGCGACCGCATTGTTTTGCGCATACTTAGTAGCGATAAGCTCGTTGGCTTAGCTCTAAAAAAATTTGGTAGCCAACTTAAGGGGGAGACGTTGGCTGTTCGTCTGGAAACTACTGCTGGTTTGATCGATAAAAAGGCAGACTTTAAGCTAGACCAGCACAGCGCAACGGTCGCCGTCAAAAAGCACGCACCGGTCTAATCCCTACCTTTACTTCGACTACGGCAAGCCGATGCTCAAGAGCCCGAAGTTCCGAGCGTGTGGCTGCGTTTTTGATACGTTTTTTGATATCCGCAACGGTTATGAGCAGAACATCAAACCTCTTATTCAACCCATCTATCTTTGCTTCGACCACGTTAATGCGTTCGCGAAGGCGTTTTTCTAAGTCTACAAAGCCCTCCGCGATCGATCTGGCAAGTTTATCAATGTCACTTTTTAGCGCTACGTGGCTTAATTTGCCTCGAATGCTTCGTAATGAACCGTTTACGGATGTAAATTGTCGATCCATTTTTTCTGATAGAACTTCGAGCTTACCTCCGATTACCTCAAGTGTAACTTTTGGATTATTTACGGGCATGATTATGAGGTTCAACGTTGCTTAATACCTACTTTGCGCTCGAGGACGACCACGCGTTGTTCAAGAATTTCTAGTTCCTCCCGAGTTGAGGCCTGATCGATTTTGTCGCGTACCTCGTGAATATCGTCTAGCGCGGCATCAATTCGGTTGCCCAAATTATCGGTTCGACTCTCAACCAGAGCTTTGAGGTGATCAAGCCGAGCAGCGAGCCTTGTTTCGACATCTTCAAAACCGCGGGCAGTCATTGCGGCCAGGTTCTCAATTTGCAACTTAGTATTTGCGAAACCGGTGTCAATTTTTTTGTCTAAACTTTCGAGGGTGACTTTTGAGGTTTTCTTGGTCATGGGTAATGCTTGATTAGGGATTATACACACTCTGAAAGTAACAGAACCGTGATAAAGAAAGACTAAAGTCTCGCTTAACGAAACCTAAATTGCAACCCAGGTTTTGCTACACTTGCGCCATGGCATCCTACAGCGTCGACGCCCTTGTACTCAGCCGTAAAGACATCGGTGAGGCCGACCGACTCCTTACTATTTTCTCGCGCACAATGGGCAAACAGCGCGTAGTTGCCAAAGGAGTGCGCCGCCCCACCAGCCGCATGAGTGCCCATCTCGAACCTGGCCGGGAGTCGCGTCTCTTTTTGATCGACCGTCGCAGTCTGCCACTCGTCACTCAGGTAGAACCCAAACAAATTTTTACCTCAACCGCGGCCGACCTTACCGAACTAAAAAATCTCTATGCTATTCTCGAGACGACCGCCAATCTTCTTGATGATGGTCAGCGCGACAGTCGTCTCTACGATCTAGTGGTTGCAACCCTCAGCGCCTTTAACTGGTACCATCAAAAACCAAATAGCACTAGTGCAGCTGCACTTACAATAGCCTTTATGCTCAAAGCTCTTAGACTGCTCGGCTTTGGTCTAGAGACACAGTATTGTGTGGGCTGCCAACAGCTTCTAACAGCCCCGGACCACTGCCATCACGAGTTCTACCTGAGCACCACGCATGGAGGAGTGCTGCACTCTAAGTGCGGCCATGTCTCACCTGGTATCTATAAGATCAACTCAGCGGCCCTCCAGACCCTGCGCGAGCTTACCCAGGCAGATCTTGCTACAATAGCCGCAAACACGTACACAGCAGCGCCTCTGGTCCTGCGCCCGGTTCAGGCTCTGGTTGAGTGGCACAGCGAACGTAGCCTCAAGAGCGCCGAGCTTTAAAGCTCACAAAAGCCCACACCCATGAAACTTTTCCCTTTTGCTAACAAATCCAAGCGCGAGTATGCCCCCGACGAAACCCCGCTCGGGCCTAAGACCTACCCACGGGTAGGCGGAAAACCTGCCGTCCTCGACTTCCTCTCACGTCGTCGCTGGTGGTTCATCGCCGGCGGGCTCGCCCTTATCCTCATTATCGTTTTTGTGGTTCTGATTGTTCAAAGGCGCGCTGGTGACGGCGTCGTCTCTCAAGTTCAAGTTGCTATCGAGGGTCCCGAGCAGGTCACCCTAGGGAGCGACGTCACCTACACCATCAAAACGGTTAACAATTCAAATAAGTCCTTGGAGAACACTCGTCTCCTTTTAATCTATCCGGACGGTTTTAGCTATACCAGCTCGGATCCCAAAGCTGACAACACTCCGGGGACCGAGTATACCTTTGGCACCCTCGACCCAGGTAGCGGTCGTGACATTTTGGTAAGTGGCCGACTGGTGGGCGGTGTGCAAACTGAGCAACATCTGCTGGCGCGGCTACAGTTCACCCTGCCGGGTTCCTCGGAAGTTTTGCAAGCTGAGGCGACCTTTACCACTAAGATAGAAACGGCTGGGTTCTCCTTTGATGTGGATGCACCCGAGACCGCCATGCCCAATAACAAGGTCAACCTTAGCGTCAGTCTGGAGAACAATGAAAATGATCCGCTAACGGGTTTGCAAGTGCGGGCGATCTACCCCGGCGGTTTTGATTTTGGGAGTGCCGATCCAGGGCCCGATAGTGAGGAGCGTATCTGGAACATCGCTAGTCTCGGCAAGGGAGAACAGCGCAAAATCGCGCTTGAGGGCGTACTGGGTGGGGCTGCTGGCGAGATCAAACGTTTTGTTTTTGAAGCAGGGGTTTTGGATCCGGACGGACAGTTTATCCGACAGGCTGAAGTAGAAAAAGCCATAAAACTTGTGCAGCCAGCCGTAACAGTTACTCAAGCTCTCAATGGACAGCAGGCTGACGCAGCGGTGGATGGCGGCGATAAGCTTGACTACGTAGTGACTTTTGAAAATACTGGTTCGACTGGTCTTTCTAACTTGGTTCTCGAGGTAAGCTTTAGTAACGGCGCCTGGGATTCAAGTTCTCTTGTGGTTAAAGATGGGGGCGCGCTGCAAGAGGGTAATATTATTCGTTGGGACGGCGTGGTAGTGCCGCAGTTGCGCACGCTGGGTGCCAGGCAAAAGGCTGAGGTTGGCTTTGAGGTGCGGCCCTACTCAGAAATCACGGTTGATGATGCGACTGATAAGCACTTGGCCACTACCTCAACGCCCCGGATAAAGGTTGGGACAGCTACCAGTGACGGTAATCCCATTACGGTCAAGTACCGAGCTGGCATCTCGATCGGTGTTACAGCTACGCCTGTCTCCGGTGCCAACCCACCAACCGTGGCAAAAGAGACCGTCTATGAAGTTTCCTGGACGGTCACCAATCTCTATAACGATCTCTCGGGGGCGCGTTTTGTTGGCAATGTTCCTCCTGGATCAGAGTTTGTGGCGAGCTCTGGCAGTGTGACGGCTGGTGAAGAGTTGGTCTACAACCAAAATACGCAACAAATCCTCTGGAACATCGGGCGAGTTCCGGCTAATGCAGGTAAGCTTACGCCTACCCTGACCGCCAAGTTTAGAATTAAAATCGTACCGCAGGCCAACGAGCGCGGGATCAAAAAGACCCTCGTCACTAACCAGGGCTTTAGCGCCAAAGACACCTGGACAGACGAGGACCGGGAGGAACTGCTCAAAGAAGTGCAGTCTGCCAAGATAAACTAGCGGACCAGGCCGACTAGTGAACGATTATTCGCGTTGCGTCGGGGTGGTTGCGCTGTTAGAGTACGCGCATGACTAAGGTTCCAGATAAATTACCAAAATCCAGCGTTGCGAATGTGGCTAATGTGGCGATGGACACTCTCGTAGCACTTGCCAAGCGCCGCGGGTTTGTCTATCCAGGCTCTGAAATTTACGGGGGACTTGCCAATGCCTGGGATTACGGACCCTTGGGCGTGGAGATGCGGCGCAACATAAAAAACCTTTGGTGGAAGCGTTTTGTGCAAGAGCGCGAAGACATTATCGGGCTGGAGAGTGCTGTCCTAATGAACCCGCGTGTCTGGGAAGCTTCGGGGCACGTAAGCGGCTTTACCGATCAACTGGTTGAGTGTAAAAACTGCCACGAGCGATTTCGTGTCGACCAGATCGATCTCAAAAAAGCTTGCGCCAAATGTGGCAAAAAAGATCAGTTCACCCCGGCTAGGCATTTTAATCTCATGTTTAAGACCTATATCGGGCCATCCGAGGAGCAGGCCAATGTCGCCTACCTGCGGCCGGA
>JAZDNR010000053.1:0-4566 GCA_043799475.1 Parcubacteria group bacterium | reverse complement strand
AGCAAAAGCACGTTGCCGTTCGCGATCAGTCACAAATCCCAACACGTCCTGGTTGGTAAAACGCGCCGACAAAACCACCTGCTTGGCCGTGAGGTGTTCTACTTGGGCGATTTGATCGCGTAGCCTCGCCGCCCGCTCAAAAAGCTGGCCCATAGCTGCCTCCTCCATCTCGTGCCGCAAACCCTGCACTACAAAATCAAGCTTGCCCTCCAAAAAAAGCAGCACTTTATCAATGATCGCGCGATAGTCGGCGCGGGAGATGTTCTCCAGGCAAGGTGCCTCACAGTGCCCCAGGTGATAGCGCAAACAGGGTCGGTGTCCGGCCGTTTTAATCTTGCCGACCAGCTCGAGGTCACATGTTCGATAGGGGAACACGCGTTGCAACAAGCGCAACGTATCGCGCACCGCAAAGCTATTGGTAAAAGGACCAAAGTAACGCGCCTCATCTTTAGCCACCCGCCGCACCGTCTCCACCCGCGGAAAATCCTCTTGCACTGTCACTTTAATAAAGAGGTAATTTTTGTCATCTTTAAGCACCACGTTGTAACGCGGGCTATATTTTTTAATCAAAATTGACTCGAGAATGAGTGCCTCCATCTCGCTGCCCACCACAATTGTCTCAACGTCAGCAATTTGGCGCACCATGGAGAACTTAGCCGGACTACTAAAGTTTGGGTTATTCAAAAAGTACGAGCGAACACGGCTTCGCAGCACTTTGGCCTTACCCACATACAAAACCGTGCCGTCCTCGGCGCGAAACAAATAGCACCCCGGTTTTTTTGGTAGTGCGGCCAACTGAGGGGTAATTTTTTGCGCTATGGTTATGTTGTTGGATCTGTACCGCATAAACCGCAGGAGTGTACGTTATTATGGACGCCTGGTCAACGCAGTCGAGTCTCGTGTTGAGTCATCCTTGTGGTGGTGTTATACTTGCCTCACTTTCTATGAAATCCTACACCTGGCTATATATTCTCGCGGGACTCGTACTGGTTGTCTTTGCGGGATTTTTGATTTACTGGCGCGCCTTTGAGGTCGCAACTGGCGTACCACTGGCACCGTTCTAAGCTACGGTTTGCCGGTAGCGTTAAATATCGTGGGGCGCCTTCAAGGGCACCTTGAGTGTTGACAATGAGGTACTGCCGTGGCAGTCTGTCCGGTTTTTATGAAAGGCCCAATTTCTTGCCGCTACGGGCAGGATTACAATCCGCTCCTCGCCGAGGCACTGCACGGCTTGCAACTTGGTTCTAAGAGCCGGGTCCTTAATATTGCCTGTGAGGAAGAACTCGTCCCCAAATTTTTACCTAGTAGCATTGACCCGGCCAACGTCTACGGAGTCGAGATCGACGAGGACGTCATCCGGCGCAACGCCAACATCAAACGTTGCGATGTCGATCGCGAACCTTTGCCTTTTGCCGACAACACCTTTGAGCTCGTCGTCTCAATTTGGGGTGTCGAGCACTTTAAAACCGCTCAGGTATTTACGGAGGCCCGTCGTGTACTAAAACCCGGAGGTCGCCTGATCTTTATCACCCCCAACACTGCCCATCCCATCTTTTGGGTGAACAAACTTCTGGGAGGTATGTTCTCTCGGCCGTACTTTAAGTACGTGCTACGCACCAGCTACAATCCGCATGAGACGTTTTATCGCTTCAACCGAAAGCGGGCCGTGCAACGCGCTGCCCAAAATGCCGGCCTGCGCCTACACAGACTGGTCTTTTTTGGACCGTCGTACGTAATCTACTACTTTAACTTTAGTAAGACTGCCCAGCGCCTGGTCAGTTGGCTCGACCGCGCGTTGTTCACCAATCCAATCCTGTATCGCTTTAAACCCTACCTCGTCGGGGTACTGCAAAAGTAGGCTGTAAATTCATGTATTGCTATGCAACTCGTGATACCATTTAGGCGCTTAATATTTACATTCCCTCGTGGCTAACAAACACATCAAAGTCTGGAAAATACTGCTCTTTGGTTTTGTTTTGTTTATCGCCTGGCAAGTTTTTCTTTTTGCCGTAAGTCTCGTGCTCAGAGCGGAAAACCCAATGACATTTACGTCAACGGGCATCATCGTCATGTTCCTCATGGGTGTAACCGCGTACTTCCTGGGGCGTGCGACACGGATAAGCAACAGTACAGAAGCACTTACTTACGCACTGGCCTGGACGATCCTCTTTGTGATTTTACAACTCGCAATAACGATCCCAAATGGCACCACGGCAATTGTCTTTGGTAATTGGGCGAACTACCTGGTCTACCTTGGGGTCTTTGGTGGTCCTTTGTTCACACTTATCAAAAAGAAGCCCGCAACCGCAACGTAATCCCCGGGTGAACACTTTTATCAAAATATTTTACGGTAAAAGAAATTGAGCCCGACGGACGTACCGAATGGTCCGCGTCAATAATCTGCGCTTGCCATGGATGACAGCCTGCTCTATACTCCTCAGTTTGCTTCCTGAGCGCGCCGATTTTGTTCACCCCCGACCCTTGATCATAGAGAGATTTTGCGATAGGCTCTGGGCTTATGTTCGACAAAATTGTGATCCGCGGAGCCCGCGTCCACAACCTCAAGAACATCAGCCTCGAGATACCACGGGACAAGTTTGTGGTGCTGACGGGATTGTCAGGCTCAGGCAAGTCTAGCCTAGCCTTTGACACCATCTACGCCGAGGGCCAACGGCGCTACGTTGAGTCACTCTCGGCCTATGCCCGCCAATTTTTGGGCCTGATGGATAAGCCTGATGTCGACCAGATCGAGGGTTTGTCGCCCGCTATCTCAATCGACCAAAAATCCAGTTCACGTAACCCACGCTCGACCGTCGGCACCATTACTGAGATTTACGACTATCTGCGTCTGCTTTTTGCACGCGTGGGTCACCCGCACTGTCCAAGCTGCGGTCGCGAGGTTGCTCGGCAATCGGTCAGTCAGATCGTCGACCAGATCACCAAACTACCGGCCAACACTCGTGTTATGGTCATGGCGCCCCTGGTGCGTGATCGCAAAGGAGAACACCGCGATGTCTTTGCCAAAATTACTAAAGGCGGATTTGTGCGCGTGCGACTCAATAATATTGTCATGGAGCTCGAGGAGGCGGTCGACAAAAAGCTCGACAAACAAAAAAAGCACTCGATCGATGTGGTGGTGGATCGGTTAACGATCGAGGGTGAGGGACAAGACGATCGTCCGCGCATTGCGGACAGTGTCGAAACGGCACTCAAGTTGGGCGAAGGGGTTTTGACGCTACACGTTATCTCAGTCGAGCACGGTCCCGACGGTACTATTCGTGAGCATGGCCAGGACCAACTCATCTCGGAGAACTTTGCCTGTGTTGAGTGTGGCGTTAGCCTGCCCGAAATTCAGCCCCGTAACTTTAGTTTTAACTCACCTCATGGCGCTTGCCCTGACTGTACTGGACTTGGTACCAAGCTCGAGGTGGATGAGGACCTCATCATCCCAAACCCCAGCCTGACGCTGGCTCAAGGGGCCATACAACCCTGGAGTCGCACCACTGGTAAACAGAACTGGTACACGCGCCTGATGGAGGCGGTTGCTAAAAAGCGTGGGTTCTCCATGCATACGCCGGTTAAAAAACTGGCGCGTGAACATCTTAAGCTGATTCTTTACGGCACAGGTGAACAGCGTCTAATCGTCACAAACCCAGGCTATAGCATCAAGGCTTATGAGACGACTTTTGAAGGCGTCATCCCCAACCTTGAGCGTCGACACAAGGAGACGGACTCTGAATATATTCGTAAGGAGATTGAACGTTACATGTTGATTACACCTTGTGAGACTTGCCGGGGCAAGCGGCTCAAGCCCGAGGCCCTCTCGGTGACAGTTGCGGGATTATCAATTGACAAAGTCGTTTGCAAAACTATTGTTGAAGCGATCGATTTTTTTGAGACCCTGTCTTCGACCGTGGTTAAAAAGACCACAGATAAAACAACTGCAGGAGAGCCCTTGTTAAGCGAGCGCGATCGCACTATCTCTAAGCAAATTCTCAAGGAGATCAAGGCACGGCTACAGTTTTTAGTTGACGTAGGACTCTCCTACCTAACACTTGACCGTGGTGCCACGACGCTCTCGGGCGGTGAGGCGCAACGCATTCGATTAGCCACGCAAATTGGTTCTTCCTTGGTTGGCGTGGTTTACATCTTGGATGAACCCTCCATTGGATTGCATCAACGTGACAACGCTAAGCTCATCAACACGCTCAAGCGGCTGCGTGACATTGGTAATACGGTCATTGTGGTTGAACACGACGAGGAAACTATGCGTTCGGCCGATCACCTCATCGATATTGGGCCAGGCGCTGGGGCCGAGGGTGGTGAGGTGGTCTCGCAAGGGACACCGGACCAGATTGCGCGCGACCCCAAGTCGCTTACTGGTATGTACTTGTCCGGCAAGCTGGTGATTCCCAGGCCACAGTTTTTGCGAAAGGGTAACGGTAAAAAACTGATCATCAAAGGGGCGCGTGAGCATAATCTCAAAAACGTTGACGTCGAACTGCCGCTCGGCAAGTTTGTAGCAGTGACAGGCGTCTCGGGTTCGGGCAAGTCGACGCTTGTCTC
>JAZDNR010000048.1:0-3438 GCA_043799475.1 Parcubacteria group bacterium | reverse complement strand
CTGACTGCACTGGTCAGAAAGATCAGACCGCCAAAGAAAAAAATAAAGGTGCCGAGGACTGGCACGATCCATTCCTGGCCGACAAAGTCAGGGATTTGGTAGCTGAGTAGCCCTTGGATGATGTCAGACAGTACCAGGACCGGAATGGTCACGCCGAGCACGATCCAAAAACGTTTTTTAAAGATGGCGACCGAGTGGCCGGCGTGCTTGTTAGAGGCACCGTGCTGACGCGGGCCAGATGGCCCTATGCTCAGTTCTGCCGAGGGGGTGTGGTCAGTGTGGTTCACGGCCTCATGCTAGCAAACAAAAAAATGCCGCACGAGAATCATCCCGTGCGGCTTACAAGAAAGTGCAATGCGTGTCCTCTGGTTGGCTACCCTCCGATGCGGCTGTCGGGCACCCAGTTGAGGAGCTTGTCGAGAGTTTCGATCTGTCCCTCGATTGCGAGAATCTCCTGCTCCGTGGCCTGGAACTCCCGCAGTGCCTTGCCGTGCTCCGCTACATACTTGACGTACAAGTCGGGAGAACTCTGACGCAGGGCCGCAAGTGGCTCCTTGAGTAGCTCCTCGGCCTGCGCAGCGTTGTGGGGGTAAAGCTTGGTCTCCTCCCAAGACCAGTTGGTAACGGCCGCATTGATCGGCTTGTCCAGCAGAGCAAACAGCTCCGTTGCCGCGGTCTCTTGCTCGATGAACGTAGCCTGGTACCAGTTGAACATGGTCCTCGCCAATACCGGCATGGCGTAGGAGTTGTCGCCTTGATCCACGAGGACACGTGCCAGACTAGGCTCGACGTTGACACTCGTGATTTCGGTACCTTTGAGCGAGACCCTAAGGCCAGACAGTGCCAGGTCGGTGAGAATGACCTGACCCGCCTTGAGGTTTCCACTGAGCAAGAGAGCTCGCGCTACTTCGGCAGCCGGATCGTATTCATCTGCACTGTACTTGCGCCCGGCAGTCGGCACAGGCAGTTCGTACTTGATCCAGAGACGTTTGAGTTCCGGCGTTGTCACCGTGCCGTTGCCAATCACCTGAATGAACCAATCTGTGTTGTAGACCTCCCCTTTTGCCTCTAGGTCCGGGAGTTGCGCTGGTCGCACATCGCTAGCCACCCAGTCGTAGATGTAGCGGGCCAGCGGCTCATCCGCAAAGGCGGTCATGTCGACTGTCTTTGGCTTGGGACTCAGGATGAGTTCGGCCGTCTTGGTCTCGAACGATGTTTCAAGGGAGTTGAGTGCAACGCGCAGTACGTCGCTGAGCTCCTTGTCGTGGGTCTTAACGACCAGACTGGCCAGCTCAATGAGGGCAGGGTCAGCCGCGTTTTCATCCCAGAGTGGGCGCGAACCGGGGGAATAAACATCTACGCGCCCCCAGTCGCGACCCTTTGCGAAAGATTCGCGGAACTTCTTGAGGTAGAGCTGACGTAGCTCCGCATTGTCCTCCGTGAGATAGTACAGATCGATGGCACCCCAACGCGGCTGGTTAGAACACTCACCCGAACAATAGTCCACGAGTAGATTTGTGGTCTCCTTGCTCAGCCACTCCGTGAGGAGCTTTTGGGCTTGGCCGCGATGGAGAGCTGCCAGTTCTACATACTGGTAGAGCGAGATAAATTCGTTCTGCTCCCTCCTATGCACACCTCGAAAGTCATTGTTGTAGTCCTCGATCGTCTTGAGGTCAGCGTGTATGTCTTGCGCCCGGTCCCAAGCTGTAAACCCCCAAACCCTTGTCGTTACGAGACTCTCCGGGGTGAGATTGACTACCTTGAGCAACTCGAGTTCGGACTTGGGATCTGGTACGGCCCGGAAGCGGTCCAGCGCAACCTTGACATCAGCATGCCACTTGTCGATAGCCACCTGCGTCGTAAAGGTCGTGTCAGTCTTGACCTCGGGTGCAACCGGTTGCGGAGCGGGAGTGGCGTACTGCTTGAGGATCTGGATGGCGCGGTCCGACTCGGCCTGCTTGTCGGCCTTAGGGGCCGGGGTATGCGTCGTGGGGTTACTGCAGGCGCTCAAGCCGAGCGCGAGGCAGAGCGCAAGCGCGCAAACCGCGAGGATACAGAGTGTGGTTTTCATCGTGTTCTCCTAGCCGAAGGTGTCGAAACTAGCAAAGTCAATAAACTCACAAATTGGAAAGTAACGACCGCGCTATTCGCGCGTTCTCCGTGAGCTCGAATGTGCGCACAAAGACGGTCAGAAATAGCACAAAAGGTGTGTTGCGTCAAGGTCATGTGCAGAGAGAGTGTACGACTTCGAGGTACCTGGGCAGGTGATGTTTTTGGCTTAGCAAGGAAAAGAAATAGGTTAAATATTGGAAGCATAAGGTCAGGTGGCTCTGTGGTGTCGACTTTGGTACGGGGGATCTTCCGCACTATTGTCTGCAAGGCTCAGAAGGTTTTATTGATCTCCAGCTCTACTTTAAAGGGCTTAAAACCATCCGTTACCCCCTAAAAGCGCTGGTCTGCGATGGTAACCCGGCTATTCCTAGAGCCGTGCACCAAGTGTTTGGTAAGGGCATTATTATCCAACGCTGCACTAGGCATTTTCTGGAGGAGCTTCGACGCTTACTGCCCGTAGAAGAAGACCAACAACAGGAACGAGAAAACCTAGAACACCTCATCGGCGAAATTAAGCAGGTCATCCACGCCAAAGACCTCGTTGCAGCCGGTCATCAGTATCGTAACCTTAAGCAACACACCAGGCAGCATCGCAGTCCCATAGCTCGTCAGATGCTACGTCTCTTTGAGCAAGCCAAAGACCACTTGACTTCGTACTTACAATATCCCGAGCTCGGATTGCCGAGGACCACGAACGACATTGAGAATCTCTTTAAGCAGCTTAATTGCAAGATCCGTTTGGTCGAGCGCTTCCAGAAGTTCTACTATGCTCAAAACTATCTCAAGGCCTGGGCCTTACTTAGAAGATTTACGCCGTATAGCGACTGCAAGGGCATGCGCAAATGTCGTAATAAAAAAGCGCCCATCGAATTAGCGGGTGTAGACATCCGCAATATTGATCCAATAAAACTGCACAAATAGGTACCTCGAAGGAGTACGCTCTCAGTGGATGTCTAGCTCGTGATGTACCGCGACGACTTCAATGTTCTTGCCAAACCATCTACCGATGAGCGGATCAAGAACACGATTTAACGGAAAAACAAACCGATCAAAAACAAAGAGTGCCCGGCGGTTAATTGCTCCGGCTTTAATTCTTAGTAGACGATAAGCCAGCGCCACAAAAAAACCTAAGGTATCGGCATAGTGCACCCGTTGCACTTGGTAGCCAGTTGATTCTAGAAGTCGTATTAAATCGCGCTTATGATAGCGTCGGTAATGTCCCACCTGTTTATCAAGACTGGAGAACAATAATTTAAAAGCTGGAAGATAAAGATATAACCGCCCTCCTCGCTTAAGAAATGGTTTTAATGATTTCAGCGCGTCTGT
>JAZDNR010000024.1:0-7375 GCA_043799475.1 Parcubacteria group bacterium | reverse complement strand
CAATACATTGCATACTCGAAGCATGCCTGAGGCGGTCAAGTTTGCATATCGCTATACGGCTCCCGGTGCTACATGTTTGCTCTCAACGGCTTCTCCGAGCTATAGCATTTGGAAGGATTTTGAGCAAAAAGGGAACGAGTTTGTTCGTTTTGTAAAATTGTTTGGTGGTGAGGCGAGCAGTTTTGTGCGGCTATCCGCATGTTAAGATAGGTGCCATGCGCGCCGTCTCTGCAGTAACCCACAAACCAAATTTTGTGCTCGTCGTAACGGTCTTAGTACTGGTCATGTTTGGACTCGTGGCAATTGCCTCGGCGAGCTCTGTAATTAGTTACGATCAGTTTGGCGATAATCTCACCATGCTTAAAAGCCAAATGATTAATGGAGTGGCGGTGGGGCTAGCGCTCTTTATTACGTTCTCCCTGGTGCCGTATCGTTTTTGGCGCAAGGTCAATTTGATCCTTCTTATTATCACGCTGGGTCTGCTCATCGCCGTGTTTATTCCTGGCCTTGGGGTCAACTTTGGAGGTGCTTCGCGCTGGGTTAACCTAGGTCTTTTTAGTTTTCAACCCTCGGAGTTAGCCAAGTTAACCATGGTGCTTTTTTTTGCTGCTTGGCTGGATAAACGGGGCAAGGGAATCAAAGAGTTCACCACGGGCGTGATCCCATTCTTGGCTATACTTGGTGTGGTGATTGGGCTAATTTTAGCGCAGCCCGACTTGGGGACACTCACAATTATTGCCATGACGGCGGTGGCGATGTTTTATGTAGCCGGTGCGCGCATTTGGCACTTAGTTGGTATGTTTGTTGCTGCCATTGGTTTTTTGGCGTTGGCGATTAAGTTAGAACCCTATCGCTTAGCCCGCTTTACCGTGTTTTTAAACCCGCAGCATGATCCACAAGGGCTTGGTTATCAAATCAATCAGTCACTTTTAGCGGTTGGCTCGGGTGGTCTTTTTGGTTTGGGCTTGGGGCAGAGTCGTCAAAAATACAATTACTTACCGGAACCGGCCGGTGACTCTATTTTTGCCATTATGTCTGAGGAGCTCGGTTTTTTGCGGGTCTTACTGGTGGTGCTGACTTTTTTAGTCTTGGGTTTGACGGGTTATCAGGTTGCGCGCCGCTCTCCCGATAACTTTGCCAAACTATTGGCGGTCGGCATGACTACCTGGTTTGTCGCTCAAGCCTTTATCAATATGGGAGCGCTTATTGGGATTTTGCCATTGACCGGGATCCCGTTGCCCTTTGTGAGCTTTGGTGGTACTGCTCTGGCTGTGTCTCTTGCTGCTGCTGGAATCTTGGTTAATGTCTCGCGCTACACCGTGGCTAAACAGCCGCGCAAGTTGGCGCGTGGCCGTTTTGTAAAAGTAGCGCAAATCTAATGGCGTTACGCGTTGTACTAACTGGCGGAGGAACAGGTGGGCATGCCTACCCCGTGGTGGCCGTAGCACAGGAGATCCGGCAGCTGGATCCTAAAGCGCAATTCTTGTGGCTCGGCTCAAAGGCCGGTCAGGAGCAAGCGGTCGCGAGCAAAGCGGAAATTGCTTTTAGAACGGTTCCCACTGGTAAATTTAGAAGATATTTTTCTTTGTGGACGCTGGTCGATATATTTAAGGTTCCGCTGGGCGTGCTGCGAGCGTGGTTCATCCTGGCGGAATTTAAGCCGGATGTAGTTTTTTCTAAGGGCGGGTTTGTGAGCTACCCCGTAGTCCTGGCGGCTTGGTTGCTCGACCTGCCCATCCTGCTGCATGAGACTGACAGTGTGCCGGGTTTGGCTAATCGCAAGTTAGTAAAAAAGGCGACTCTAATTGCGACAAGTTTCCCGATCGTGGCGCATGAGTTGCCCGAGGACAAGACTGTCTTTACCGGGCAACCTATTCGGACCGAGGTACTGCAAGGCTCCGCCGAGCGAGCGCGGGAACAACTTAAACTGGATGGTTCTAAACCGGTGCTAGCAATTTTTGGCGGTTCGCAGGGGGCGCTGGCCCTCAACGAGGTGGTGGCGCAAATGTTGCCGGATTTGCTGCCGCATTTTTCGATCGTTCACCAGGTCGGTGCTAAAAATCTTGAGAACCTGCGACCTCTGGCGCAAAAGTATGCGGATCGTGGTTATCGTATCGCCGGCATCTTTGAGGAAGACTACGGTGACGTGCTGGCGCTAGCGGACATTATCGTCTCGCGCGCAAGTGGGCAGGTACATGAATATGCTGCGCTTGGTAAGCCAGTCATCTTAATCCCGCTACCGGGGTCGGGTAGTAACCACCAGGTTATGAACGCCTTTTCGCTACAAAAACAGAATGCGGCCATTATGCTCGAGCAGGCCAACTTAACCTCAGAGTTGTTACGTTCAGAAATCATGAAACTTTTGCGTGACGAACAATTGCGCAGTCACATGATAGTTGCGATCAAAAAATTTGCTACTCCTCTAGCAGCGAAAAAGTTGGCTTACTGGGTTGTTAGATTAGCGGTCGTTTAATATGCTACCCGGTGGTTTTAAGCGAGTGCACTGTGTCGGCATTGGCGGGATGGGCGTCTCCGCTCTGGCACGTCTTTTTGTTGAAAGCGGGGCTGTTGTAACGGGCTCGGATCGGCGACGCACCCGTGCGACAGACGCACTTACAAAGCTCGGTGTTCCCATAAAAATTGAAGAGTATCAAGCAGGCAACCTGCCAGGCGAGGCGCAACTTGTGGTGTACACCAAAGATGAGGAGCGCACTAATCCAGAAGTACAATTGGCAAAAAAACGTAAGCTCAGCGTAAAGTCATATCCCGAGGCACTCCCGTTAGTGCTGGGTGATCGCGCCATCATTGGTGTCTCCGGCACGCACGGTAAGACCACAATAACGGGTATGATCGCAAGCATATTGCTAGAGGCTCAGCAGGATCCAACGGTGGTGGCTGGCTCTTGGTTCTCCTTTTTGGGCGGCAATGCACGGCTAGGTCAGGGGCGGTTTGCGGTAGTCGAGGCGGATGAGTACAAGCGCGCCTTTTTGAATTACCGACCAACGGTAGCGGTGGTTGCTAATGTCGAAGAAGATCATCTCAACTACTATCGAAACCTCGAGGATATTCACGCAGCATTTAGAAAATTTGTTGGAATGTTGCCGCGCCACGGCGTCTTGGTGGCCTGTGCGGATCAACCTGGGGCAGTGCGTGTGGCCGCGACAGCGCCGGCTTGTACTATTTTGTATGGTCTAGGTCCAAAATCCGATCTTAGAGCCACGTCTGTGCGTCTGGCTGGACCCAAGACGCGCTTTAGCGTCTCGTATCAGGGAGAACAGCTAGGCCAGTTTGAGTTGCGAGTGCCGGGTGTTCACAATGTCCGCAATGCCCTGGCGGCAATTGCAGCTTGCTCGTACGCGGGTGTTCCGATATTGGCCGTAAAGCAGGCCCTCTCAAAATTTCCAGGTGCTTGGCGCCGGTTTGAGTATAAAGGAGAGGTGCGAGGAGTGACCGTGATTGATGACTATGCTCACCACCCGACCGAACTCGAGGCCACTCTGCGAGCGGCCCGCAATCGCTTTGGTAAACGCCGGCTGGTGGTTATTTTTCAGCCTCACTTTTATGGACGACTACGGGATTTTTTTAGTGAATTTGTACGAGCGCTGCAACTGGCTGATCGTGTCGTGGTTCCCCCGGTATATTTTGTTGCAGGGCGAGAAGAAGATCCGAGACTGGCCGAACACTACCACAGCGAGCGACTTGCTGCGGCCGTAAAACGTGCGGGGGTGTCAGCTGTAGCAACACCAACAATAGCTGCGGCGCTGGCGGCCGCGCTAGCGGGTGCTGCAAAGGGTGACGTGATTCTGACTATTGGCGCGGGTAACGTAACAGAACTTGGTTCTAAACTCTTAGCAGCACTGCGTCGATGAGCCTTGGCGTGCAAGAAAATGTTGCACTAGCACCTCTAACTACACTCAAAGTAGGTGGGCCGGCGCGCTATTTTATGTCAGTAACGAGTGCGCAGGAGCTGGGCGAGGCATTACAATTTGCTCAAAACAAAAAAGTACCGGTTCTGGTGCTTGGGGGTGGTAGCAATTTGCTCGTCTCGGACGAAGGTTTTGGAGGTCTCGTGATCGAGCTAAAAACCACTGGTATTTCTGGAGACGTACGCGGTAATCGAGTATTGCTTTGGGCTGCGGCGGGAGAACCCTGGGATAAAGTTGTCGTCTATGCTGTAGAGCAGGGCTGGGGCGGGATCGAAAATCTCTCGGGAGTTCCGGGTTCTACTGGCGGAGCGCTGGTCCAAAACATCGGGGCCTACGGACAGACCCTGGCAGACAGTGTGCGCGAGGTGGAGACGGTTGAGATCGCAACAGGTGTTACTAAGACCTTTAACCGCGCAGCTTGCAAGTTTGCTTACCGCGAGAGCTTTTTTAAACATGCGGCCAGCGGTCGCTACGTTGTGACCTCTGTAACACTGCAGCTCAAGTCCCAGGCGAACATCAATATCTCGTACAAAGACATGCGCGGCGGTTTAGCCAAGGTACTCGACGGTAAAGCGCTTACCCTCAAAACCGTGCGCGAGGCAGTGATCGAGACACGTGCTCGTAAGGGCATGGTTATTTTGCCGGACTATGAGGCGCTCCAAAGTGTTGGTTCGTTTTTTTTAAACCCTATTGTGACGGCTAGGCAGTTTGGCCAGGTGCGAACGGCGGCTGAAAAAATCGACGCAGCAAAAACCAAAAAGCTTGAGCCCTGGCACTGGGACCTGCCAGGCGGGGCGGTAAAACTTTCAGCCGCGTTTTTAAATGAGTTCACCCCGTATCCAAAAGGATATCGGCAGGGAAATGTGGGGGTCTCTGCGCGCCATAGTCTCGCGCTGGTGACCTATCCGGGTGCGACGGCCGATGAGTTTGTAAAACTAGCGCGGGTAGTGCAGCAAGCGGTTAAGGATCGATTTGGTATTGTGCTTAAAGCCGAAGCCCAGTTGGTCGGTTTTTCTAAACGGATGCTACACTAATGCTATGGAGATACGCATAACCTGGACCAAATTAGACCAGAGTGCCGTGCTAGAGGATTATTTTAAGCGTAAAATTGAGCATCTTGAGCACTACGTTAAGCCGATTTTAGCGGCTGAACTTGAGCTAGCACACGAATCAAGTCACCACAAAAAGGGCAAATTCTATCGCGCTGAGGCGCGACTGGCCTTAGCCAAAAAAACCATCTACGCCAAAGAGGTAGCTGAACATCCCTTTGAGGCGATTGATTTACTGATGAATCACCTACGTTCTCAGATAGATGACTATCGTGACAAAAACAAGATTGAGCACTCTAAACGGCGCAACCTACGTGATAAGCTGCGCCTCAAGGGGCTAGCCTAGGTTGAAAAATTGCCCAAAGCTGGCATGCTAGTGGCCTTATGGGTCTCTTAACCAAAGTATTTGGCGATCCTAATATCCGGGTCATTAAGCAGCTCGAGCCAATTGTGCGCGAGGTGCGGGCACAGGCCAAAAAGCTTGAGTCGCTAACGGACGACCAACTTAAGGCTAAAACAGGAGAACTAAAAGAGCGAGTTCAAAAGCAGAACGAATCTCTTGACGACGTTTTACCTGAGGCTTTTGCGGTGGTCTGTGACGGTATGCGCCGTTTATTCGGTCGTTCCTGGCTCGTGCGTGAGATTGAGACAAAGTGGGACATGCTGCCCTTTGATGTGCAGATTATTGGTGGCATAGTCCTGCACCAGGGCAAGATCGCGGAGATGCGCACGGGAGAGGGAAAAACATTGGTCGCGGTTCTGCCAGCCTATCTTAATGCACTAGCTGGCAAGGGTGTGCATATTGTGACGGTCAACGAATACTTGGCCCAGCGTGACGCCGAGTGGATGGGTGGCGTCTACAAATTTTTGGGGTTGACGGTCGGGGTAACCTTGCACGGACAAACGCCCGAGGAAAAACGTGCCGCCTTTGCAGCCGATATTACCTTCGGGACTAATAACGAGTTTGGGTTCGACTACTTACGCGACAATATGGTGCATGACCTTGCGCAGGCTGCCCAACGCGGCCAAGCCTACGCCATTGTGGATGAGGTTGACTCGATCCTTATTGATGAGGCACGTACGCCGCTCATTATCTCGGCACCAGCAGCCGAATCGACCGAGCTCTACCGGCAAATGTCGCGCATCGCTGAGCAACTCGTGGAGAACCGTGATTACAATTTAGACGAAAAGCTCAAAGCGGTCTCGCTTAGCGAGGAGGGGATTGCACGGGTTGAACAGCTCTTAGGTATTAAAAATCTATATGAAGAAGGCGGTATTCGGCTCGTCACCCACGTCGAGGCGGCCGTACGGGCCAAAGCCATTTTTAAGCGTGACCGAGACTACGTCGTCAAAGATCAGCAGGTCATTATCGTCGATGAGTTCACCGGACGGCTTATGCCAGGGCGACGCTACGCCGAAGGCTTACACCAAGCCATCGAGGCTAAAGAGGGCGTTGAGGTGCAGCGTGAGTCACGTACGCTCGCGACCATAACCTTCCAAAACTACTTTAGGCTCTATGCCAAATTGGCCGGTATGACGGGAACGGCAGCAACTGAGGCGGAGGAGTTTGCCAAGATTTACAGGCTAGACGTAGTGGTTATTCCAACGCACCGACCGATGGTGCGTCGCGACGCGGGAGACCAAATTTATAAAACGGAGCTGGGGAAGTTTCGAGCCACGGTGCGCGCGATTGCTGAAAGACACTCCAAAGGTCAGCCCATGTTGGTAGGTACCGTCTCGGTGGCAAGGTCTGAACGTCTGTCGGAGATGCTGCGGGAGGAGGGCATCCCACACGAAGTTCTCAATGCTAAAAACCATGAGCATGAGGCCCAAATTGTCGCTAAGGCCGGACAGCGGGGGACAGTGACAATCTCAACTAACATGGCTGGGCGTGGTACTGACATTAAGCTTGGGCCGGGTGTGGTAGAACTCGGAGGTTTGCACGTCATCGGCACCGAGCGGCATGAGGCGCGACGAGTCGACAATCAGTTACGTGGACGGGCTGGGCGCCAGGGCGATCCGGGTTCCTCCCAATTTTATGTCTCACTGGAAGATGATTTGATGCGCATTTTTGGCTCAGATCGCATGAAGTCAATGATGGATCGCTTAGGTGTCTCCGAAGATCAAGCCATTGAGAACCGAATTATTAGCCGTTCGATCGAATCGGCCCAAAAAAAGGTAGAGGGCCACAACTTTGATATCCGCAAGCACTTGGTGGAATACGATGATGTGCTCAACCGTCAGCGTGAAGTTATCTACTCCAAGCGCCGCGAATTACTTGAGATTTGGCAGCTCGAAAAAAAGCGCCTTAAGGGGCAGAAAGTTGCCGGCGAGACACTTAAGGAACGTGTTCTTAAGCTTATTAAGGCTGAACTTGAGCAGGTGGTTGAAACACACACA
>JAZDNR010000011.1:0-20472 GCA_043799475.1 Parcubacteria group bacterium | reverse complement strand
CCAGCTGAGCTAAGTGCCCGCGCCGCAATCCTAGCTAACCTACCTGCAAAAAGCACTTTTTTAGAGCATCTCTTTAGGGAGAGTGGGGATGAACGACGTTCATCCCCAAGACCAAGACAAGAGTCAACGATCTACAAAACGATCTACAATGCGACCGAGCTGAGCCCCGCCGGTCCGGTGCAAAGAGCTTGTTCGCTGCGACTGACCGACTTGATCTCGATCATCATTATCGAGTTACAAACCGGACAGCCCAGGGCACCCAGCGGATGAACCATGAGCTTACCCGGGCAGCGTCCTTTGTTGAAACATGGGCGACGGCGCTCGTACACCCAGCCATTCTCCTCAGTAATAGCGAGCCAGTAGAGGTCGTTATGCGTTATTGTTAGGTTCACCTTGCCTCCTTGGTTTTTAACCGAAAACCCTCCCTAAAGAGATGCTGTAAAAGAGCGACAAAAGACCGAGGATACCCGCAGAGCCAGTCCCCGTCAAGGATCAGTTAGTAGAACTTAAGTATTATTGGTGCGCAGGGGGGGACTCGAACCCCCAAGCCTTGCGGCATGTGCACCTCAAGCACACGTGTCTAGCCAGTTGCACCACCTGCGCCTATCTAGCTCGAATAGGGTACGGATCCTGGGCGAGTATTGCAAGGGCCTTGTTGTACTTACGCGCAAGACGAGGAACCACAGGATTCTTATACATCACGGTAAGAAGGGTCCGTGCCTCATGTTTTGAATATTTTAATTGCAACGTATTATGAGAGCCATAGCCAATATAACCAGAAGCTCCCAGCAATTCCTTAATTCTCTTTTTTAACCAATTAAGGAATATTGGACTAGCAGACGCAAAACAGACATAGAACATCCAACTGTTTCGCCAGCGCCGGTCCCAGTAGGCGTAGATAGTCCCATCACCGTCAAAACACCCCCGCACAAAGTGCGCAAATACCTGTGATGGTACAGATAACCGACCAAGTGTCCTTGATTTGTTCGGTTTGAGACCTATGCCCGTAAGAAACTTGTAAAACGATATATCGCCAAACTGAATCTGATAACAATCTTTTTTACCCGTAAAACCGCTGACTTTAATCCCAATTTTGTTTTGTATCTTGAGACAGTCGCGAAACGTTTCGATCAAATCTAGATCTCCGGAAGTAAAGTTGATATGCCTGCCATCTACGGATAAGGCCCCGTCAGTAACAAGAAGCCCGACCGCGTAAGCTAGGTCAGAACTCCAATTACAATTGACTTTGTTTTGTGGCCGCACACCTCAAGCGTGCGCCACTAACCTTAAGACCGCGTGGAATCACCAGCTTGCATCTCCCGCAAAATGCGCTCTTTGTCCCGCTGCTCCTTGGCTGCCCGCAGCACCGCCGGAATCTTTTTAAAATCCTCGATCAATGTCTCGCGTAAACTCCCTTGATAGAGTGCCGCGGCCGGATGGTAGAGCGGGTAGAACACCCGCCGTTTGCCATCTGGTGCTTGCGCTCGCATGGGTTTGCCATGACAAAACGAGATCTGTTTACCAGCAACAAAGTGGTTGAGACTGTGCCGTCCAAGCGTCACGATAACCACCGGATCTATGTGGTGCAGTTGAGCAGTGAGCCAAGCCGCAGTACAGGCCGCCACCTCCTCTGGCGATGGATCGCGATTATTGGGCGGACGATGCTTGACTACGTTAGTGATAAAGACCTGCTCGCGTTTGAGACCAATCAAGCCAAGCATCTCTTCCAAAAATTGGCCCGCCGCTCCTACAAAAGGCCGACCTTGCAAGTCCTCGTTTTTACCAGGCCCCTCACCAATGAACATTATTTGAGCGTTGGCACTTCCCTCACCTGGCACTCCGTGTGTGGCCCCTTTATAGAGTGGACATTTTTTGCAAGCCGTCACCCCCGCCGCAATAGTCGCTAAATCTTTAGTCTCAGGACTCGCTTGATATGACATGGTTTTGGTGAGTCAGACCAGATTTTTGGGTTTGCTCTGCCCGGTCTTAAGGAGAACTAAGCGGGACCTTTTTTGTTGGCCGCCTCATCCGCTAGCAACTTTAGCAAGTCGTGTCGACTAACAATGCCGACCAACTTGCCATTGTCGATTACTGGGATAGGGTTGGCTTTTGTCTCGACCATCTTAGTCGCTAGTCTTGCCACTGAGTCGTTTGAGCGCACCGAAATAACTGGGCTAGTCATAATGTGTTCTGCTTTACTCCCAAGTAATTTTTGAATCTCGGCCTCTACACTTGCGGAGCTGCGCAACATAATAAAGGAGTGTAAGGCCGACAAAAATTGAGGCGGATGAATATTAGACTTTTGCGCTACTAGATCGCTATCGGTCACAACCCCGACGACAGTTTCGCGCTTGACCACTGGCACACCTGTCAGATTGTGTTCCACCATGAGCTGCACTACACGCGCAACTGATACTTGAGGTTGAACACTCACCACCGCAGTGGTCATAATGTCCCGCACGTATTTTTCTTTCATCTTGGTTTGGCAAATGAGTTAGCCTTGGTCGGGTTTAGTATCACCGACCACTAGAGATGATAGCAGTTTTATGGTTTTTCGGTTACGAATGATTTCCGCAATGTAATCACGATAAGCTTGGCTCTTAACGGTGCGTTCAACCTCTTTATTGCCCGGGTTTTGCTTGAGAGTTGTATTGGCCTCATTATCAACCTCCTTGTCGCTCACCTTGATACCCTCAGCGCGGGCAATGGTCCGAATCAGCAAACCGATCGTGACTCGTTTTTTGGCTTGCTCAACCCAACCTTTTTTAAGTTCCTCTAAGGATTTATTAATGCTGCTTAAATAATCCTTAAAATTAGCGCCTTGATGAACCAAGCTCGACTCCAGCTCGCCGGCCATCTTGTTCAGTTCACCCTGCAAAAGCACATCCGGAATCTCGAGCTGGATCATGCCAGCCAGTCGCGAGAGCATCTCGGATTCAAAACGGTCCTGCTCTTTATAGTCCGCCTCAACTTTGAGATTCTCTCGCAGTTTGGTCCTGAGTTCTGCCATTGTTTTAAATGTCCCGAGACCTTTGGCAAACTCGTCGTCGAGCGCGGGTAGAATGCGCTCTTTTACTGAGTGTAACTTAACATGCACGTCGGCAGTTTGTCCGGCCAAAGATTTTTTGCCGTAATTTTTTGGAAAGATCACCACAAAATCTTTTTCTTGCGAAGCCTTAAGACCCACCAACTGATCCTCAAAACCTGGTATAAAAAAACCGTCGCCAAGGATGAGCGGGTGTTTGATACCTTGGCCATGCTCGAGTGGAACTTTTTTTTGCGTGATAGCAAAGTCGATTTCCACCGCATCACCTTTTTGGGCCGCCCGTTCAACGGGTTTTTCTTGAGCTCGGTCGCGCTGCAACATGCGCAACAAACGATCAAGTTGTTCCTCCGAGACCTCAACTTTTTTGTGCGTAATCCTCAGTTTGTGGTAATCCGGCAATTTAATCTCCGGGAGAACCGCTGCTACCGCCTTGAAACTCAAAGGGTTCCCGGGAGCAAACTTGAGAAGATCAACTTTAGGTGCGCCCACGACCTCGAGCTTGTGTTGCTTGACAGCACTGGCATAAAGCTCAGGTACGGCCAGATTAACCGTCTCCTCGAGGATCTTAATCGGGTCGAGATGTTTGCGTGCCATAGTCGCCGGAACTTTACCCGGCCTAAAGCCTGGTAGCTCGAGCTTACTTGCAAGCCGGGTCAGCGCGCGCTGCTCAAAAGGTTTAAGCTCGTCAATGCTTGCCTCGATCGTGAGTTCGACTGCTGACTGAGGTAATTTTTTTATTTGTACTTCCATCGCGCAAGGAGGCTAACGTTTTCTTTAACTTTTCGCAAATCTGCTGACTTCATATCGTTTTCCACAATTAACGCCTAAACAATGCGTTGAAATTAAGAAATTTTTAAGGTTGTCCTGCTATAAAGAGAGGTGTATCAATATATAACCACTTATCATGAGAAAAATTACACTAAAAAATATCTACGAGGCTCAATTGGCCACCGATAAAAAGTTGGCCAAACTGTCTAGTTTACCCAATAAAGTTAATAATCTTTCCGATAAAGTTAATAATCTTTCTCATAAAGTCACAAAACTGTCTGCAACTTCGGATCGTGTGCTTGAGGTCGTTCTGCAGACTCGAGATGATGTCGCAGATATGAAGCCGCGTCTCAAAAGAGTTGAGATTAGGTCGGAAATCGCCATTCGCAGCCTGGATCGGTTTATTGGGATACAAAAGAAACACGAGACCGAGATCGCCGCGAATTGCAACGCAACCAATAGGCACGAGCAGGACATTGAACGACTCAAGGTCAAGGCGGGTTTGGCTACGCAACCTAGTGCGGCTTTGTAAAACCTGAAGCCGGCCACAAGGACAAGGGCCGGTTCGGGGTAAAGGGTTCTGCTCGCTGCCCTAGCGCTACTGAAAAAACCGATCCAACCAATGGTACTGCACAAACAAAAAGGCAAAGATCACGGCCAGCGTGTTGATCACTTTGATAAGTGAGTTGAGGGCCGGACCGGCAGTGTCCTTAAAAGGGTCGCCGACTGTATCACCCACCACTGCGGCTTTATGAGCCTCGCCACCCTTGCCGCCATACTTACCCGCCTCAATCAACTTTTTGGCATTGTCCCAAGCGGCTCCCCCGGTCGTCATTTGAATAGCCAAGAAGAACCCCGACAAAATGACGCCGATCAACATGGCAGCGAGAGCTACGGGGCCGAGCCCAAAGCCCACCGCAAGTGTCACGCCAATTGCAACCACTGCTGGCAGGATCAAATACTTTTGTGCCGCCTTGGTCACAATGTCGACCACTTGAGCATAATCCGGCTTGTCGATCCCCTCCATGATTTTTTTGGTGCGGAACTGTTGACGTACTGCCTCGACCACTGCAAAAGCCGCTTTACCGACTGCGGTCATGAGTTGGCTCGAGAAAAAGAACGGCAAGGCCGCCCCAATAAAGAGGCCCACGATCACCAGTGGATTCTCTAAACTCAAACTGCGTGAGAGAAAGCCAACCGCGTCGGTTCCACCTGCCGTGTCGCTCCCGACCAAAAACCCACGAATCTCATCCGTATAGGCAGCAAAGAGTGCCAAAGTTGCCAGGGCGGCCGACCCAATCGCGTAGCCCTTGGTGATGGCCTTAGTGGTATTGCCAACCGCGTCAAGCGCGTCCGTTTTGGTGCGAACTTTAGCGGGGAGGTTAGCCATCTCAGCAATTCCGCCGGCGTTGTCGGTGATGGGACCGTAGGCGTCGATCGCCACGATAATCCCCATAGTCGAGAGCATCGAGACGGCTGCAATGGCAATTCCGTATAGTCCCGCCAAGTAGTAGGCGCCCAAAATCGCTGCCACAATTACGACTACCATCGGCCAGGTAGAACGCAGACCTACCGCCAGCCCCGAGATAATGTTTGTGCCCGGGCCCGTCTCAGAAGCCTTAGCGATCTCCGCTACCGCACGCCGATTGCGCGCCGTGTACATATTAGTAATAAAGATCACGAGTACGGTTACCGCCAGCCCAATTAACATACTGCCAAGCAATTTGAGGTTGTTCCCGGCGTAAAATCGGTTAATAAAGTAGAACCCAATCCCGGCCAGTACAATAGTCGCGCCGGCACCTTTATAAAGTGCGCCCGTGATGTTCATCCCGTGCAGACGCACAAAAAACGAACCAATAATTGAAGCCAACACGGCGGTTGCACCGAGCAAGAGGGGTAACAGTACGCCACCCAGCCCACCAACAGCGGCGCTCGAACCCAATATCATAGCCGCGAGTAGCGTCACCACGTAGGTTTCAAACAAATCGGCACTCATACCAGCCGTATCACCCACATTGTCGCCCACATTGTCAGCGATCACGGCGGTGTTACGCGGATCGTCCTCGGGAATTCCTTTTTCGATTTTGCCAACTAAGTCGGCTCCAACATCGGCCGCCTTGGTATAGATCCCACCACCCACACGCGCAAAAAGAGAGACTAACGAGGCCCCAAACCCAAAGCCAATCAGTAGCGTTGGATCTTTAAACCAAAAGTAGAACCCTGTTACACCTAGCAATCCAAATCCCACTACCACCATTCCGGTCACAGTTCCCGCGGTAAAAGCTACACGCAGTGCTTTGGAGAGCGTAACTTTTGCTGCCTCAGCCGTCTTTACGTTGGCCGAGACGGCCATGCGCATACCGAGATAACCCGCGAGCGCCGATACAACGGCACCGGTTGCAAATCCAACTGCCGTCTGCCAGTTCACAAAGTAGTAAAAGACTGCTGTCAGTATAATAGTAAGTAACCCAATCACCCGGTACTGGCGCTTGAGGTACGCCAGGGCACCTTGTTTGATGGCTTTAGCAATCTCAAGCATGTGACGTTGTCCCGGATCAGTAGCGCGCACACGCAGTGCCAAAAATAGGGCGAACAAGAGCGCCAATCCGGCTACTCCTGCCGCTAGATACTCAACCGCGATGTTGTAGATCATGTGGGTAGTGTTACGTGATTATTTTTTAGGCTCTTCTTTTTTATCAGTTGCCGGTTTCTCGACAGTCTTTTCTGACTTAACCTTTACTGACTCGAAAGTCTTCTCGGTTTCAGTTTTTTTCTCAGTTGTTTTCTCGAGTATTTTCTCGGCCGCCTTAGCTTCTGCTAACGGCTTTTTGCCTTGACCTTTCTCTTCGCCCTTCTCTGACTCCGGCGAGACCACGTCAATCTTCCAACTGGTTAATTTGGCAGCGAGCCGCACGTTCTGCCCACCCTTACCAATAGCAAGTGACAATTGGTCCTCAGCGACCACTACTTTGGCGCGCTTTTCAGCCTGGTTAAGTTCTACTTTAATAACTTTGGCGGGCGACATGGCGTGACGCAGATAAGTCTCCTGGTCCTCATCAAATTGAATGATATCGATTTTTTCGCCACCAAGCTCAGCGATGACGGTCTGCACGCGCGTACCACGCTGACCTACGGCAGAACCAACCGGGTCAACACCTTCTTGATCCGTCCAAACGGCAATCTTAGTGCGACTCCCCGCCTCGCGGGCGATACCTTTGATCGCAACCACGGCAGAGTAAATCTCAGGAACCTCGAGCTCAAACAACTTAGCCACAAACTGTGGGTGTGAGCGCGACAAAATAATCTCAGGACCCTTGCTGGTGTCGCGTACCTCCGCGACATAGACCTTGAGCCGCATTCCGACGGTATAGGTCTCACCCGGAATCTGCTCGTGCGGATATAGCACACCGTTGGCCGCCGACAAATCGACGTAAACGTTGCGCCCCTCAATGCGCTGCACCGTGCCGTTGATAATCTCGCCCTCTTTACCCTTAAACTCGCGCGATACAATTTCGCGCTCGGCCTCACGCAAGCGTTGAATAATGACCTGTTTGGCAGTTTGCGCGGCAATACGGCCATAGGCACCTGGTGGAGTTAGCTTAGTCTCAATTACATCGCCAACCTTGGCTGCCTTTTTGAGCTTTTTGGCGTCTTTAAGTGCAACATGCTCACGAGGGTTGACCTCTTTTTCTTTTTGCTCCTCGAGATCCTCTGGGATCTCTTTAACCACTGTTTTTACATCAAAAACCTGCGAGGAGGCATCTTTGGGACTAAATTTTACTCGGATGTTTTGAGTGGGTTCTCCAAAGTCCTTGCGATAAGCTGCCGCCAAGGCCGCTTCGATCGTTTCGACAATTTTTTCGACCGGAATGTTTTTCTCGGCCGCGATTTGTTCGATTGCGAGTTCAAACTCTTGTTTTTGTGCCATATGGTTGTATTATGTGGTTTCTTTTAGTTGACTAGTTGGCTGAACCGCCGTTGTCGGCCGGCTCACTTAAATTAGTTTCTTAGGTAGTACAAAAAACGGCTAGCCTACTTGAGCTAGCCTTGTACTCCGCATCCTATACAGGGAGCATCACACTGTCAACTAGCCAAGGTGAGCTAGCCAAGGTGAGCCTGATCGTTCCAGGCGATGAGCCGCCAGCCCTTTTGCGAGAAGAACTCGCATACCGTAATGGCGGTGTTGAAGTGCTCGAGGTGCGGACGTATATAGCGTCGCACAAGTGCTGGCTCAGCGGCTTCTCCCAAAATCACCGCTGCTGCGACATAGCGTAAAAAACCGCGGTGAGTTACAACGCAGATGCGCTCTCCACTAAATCCTTGGGCAAATGCTAAAAACTTTTTTGCACGAACAAGCATCTCCGTGGGATTCTCGGCATCCTCGTAATGCCAATCTGGATCGTCAGCGTGTTTGTCGGCCAGAGCGCGATAGCAAGTCTCAAATGAACCCCCGTCCTGGGGCTTGCTAACGAGACTCGACGGAATGCGTTCCTCACGAGCCAAGACTGTCTTTGTGATCGGCAGTTTGAGTTGAACCGAAATGATAGTTGCTGTCTCTACGGTTCGCTCGTAATCGCTTGCGATGAGCGTATCGATTTTCTCGTGTTTAAGGCGCTTGGCAAGTTTGAGTGCGTCAGCGCGGCCCTCTGACGATAGGGGTCCCTTGTCTTGGTCAAGGATACGAGCCTTATTCGCCTCTGTTTGGCCATGCCGGACGAGATACAACAGCATGCCGATCAGCCTACCATTTTTGATGCCATTTATTTCTTGCTTTATTCTTTTAATCGTAAACCTTGCTGCGGTGTTTTATGTGCAGAATAAAAAGCACGAGAATTTGTCCGTTGGGTAAAATTTGAATACTGCCCTATAATCACCCATTCTAAAACGATACAAACCTGCGAACTTTCCTGTCAAAGATTTGGCAAATGCCAAGGGATTTGGAGCGTTCTGGTAGAAAATAATTTTTGAGTAAACGAGCTGCCGGGCTTGACTATCTAGTAGCGATAGCTCGAGCGTTGCTTGTCCAGATAGGACAATCCGATATTTCATTCTAGAGACCCAATTTATTTGCAACCTCCTCAAGGGTGTAGTAACGACCTGTCTTGTAGTCTTCCTCGGCCCTTTCTACGGCGAGTAACAATTCTGCTTCATACCTCTCTTTTTTTGTAAGCGGTCGGAGCTCGAAGAGTGGCCGATTCTTCTTGAATACCACAAGGCGCTGATTTTTCCGTAAGGCTTCCTGTGTGATTTTAGACATATTTTGACGAAGTTCTTTTAGACCGACAATGCGTGCGGATAATGGCTGAACATGCAACTTGGCTGCTGGTTTGTGCTTGGACATAGGTCGTTGGCTTAAGGTATTAGTGGTGTACCTTAAGTGTACACTTGGTTGGTTCATGCGTCTAGCTCTATACGAGTGAGGCGTGCGATTTTTGTGGTGAGATCAAGTTCGACTGCCACCACTAATATGGCGTAGTTACAGTTGCGGGCATATGTCGGCGCTAACGCCGCACTGGCACGTGAGAGATGCAGCTTTTTGCGAAAATCGACGGCTTCTTCGGGATAGCCGTAGCGCCGCGATCGTCGTGTCTTGACCTCCACAAAGAGCACTGTGTTCTTTTGCCGTGCGATAATATCGATTTCGCCAAACTTTGTGCGGACATTGCGCCCGAGAATCTCACAGCCGCGTTGTTTGAGCGCGTAGGCAACTAGACGTTCTCCCAGCGCACCTAACTCTCTATTAGTAAAAGTCCCTCCGACCATAAACCCGGAGCATATCTCCTCAACCCTTAAGAAATTCTTAGCTAGCGCTTAATAGCAAATGTGCGCTTAAAGAGCGCCGAAAAACCGGTCAACTTGATCTCGCGCTCTAGCATGGGCTTGGACAGTGTGACCTTGCTCTTACTTATATTTTGTTTGACGCTCGCTATATTTTGCTTGACAGGTACTTGTTTTTGGATCGGTTTAATTGCCGGCTTGCTAGCGAGCTCGGGTTTTGCCTTTGCCCTCATGGACTTAGCAACTTTAATCAAAAATGCGGGTAAAACTTGCCTTGCAGGAACCAATTTTGGCTGTTCAACGATTTTTTTGCTCTTTGCTTGAGCATTAGCCTCAATTTTTTTGAGTTGTCCGATCTCCTGACTAACCTCCTGCCCGACCTCCTGACTAACCTCACTGATGTACGCTCCACGGAGCTCCTTGGTTATGATAGGCAAAACGTACTTTTTAAGCTTGAGTTCCGGCAAGATGGTAGTGCCACAATAAGGACAACGCTTCCAGGACGGATCTAGAACTGCGCTACAACTACACACAGGCCTAAATTCCAGCTTACAACTAGGGCAAAAAGCAAAATCGCGTTCCACCACAGCAAAACACTGTGGGCATTCAAACTTTTTGGCAGCCTCAGCAAGCAAAAGTCGATCACGCTGCTCTTGTTCCCGCTCTACAAACGTCTGACGGGGACGCAACACTAAATACGGCACAAACCCCGCAAACCCAAAAACAAACACAAAAAATGGCAACAAAATTCGGGATGTCTGACTATGAGAGCGTGCCCGGATATCCCGCGCCGTCCAAATCGCTAATACCAGCGATAAAGTGACTAAATAAAGCCCAAAAGTACCGATCAGCGCGGCAAAAAACCAAGGGTTGTTAACGGTATTAATGAACTGTTCCATTGCGTCTATACTCCAACACGTAGTGAAAATCATCAAGTTTGTGCTCTCTCTTGAGGTCGAGCTGCGCTTTCTTGCCAAGTTCGAGCAGCGCTTGTCGTGTCACGAGGTTCTCCCTGGCAGGCCCGAGTGTCAGCTGTGGCTCGCACCACTCGGCTACTAAAATCGTGCCACCCACTTTTGTTATCCGCACCGCCTCAGCAAAAATTGTCTCGTGATTTTTTTGCTGACAGAGCACTTTAAAAAGCAGCGTCACGTCTGCCAGTTTGTCCGGCAATTTTGTCGCGCGCGGCACCTCCAAATCCGCCCAGACCGTCTGTATATTAGGCAGGTTGAACAATTTGGCCTGACTGCGAATCGACTCCAAGTTGTCCTTAAGAATATCTATGGCATAGACCATTCCGCTGGGACCGACTTGGATCGCGGCGGGAATAGTTAGATAACCGGCTCCACAGCCTAAGTCAGCCACGGTCTGCCCCGGCTTAATATTGGCCGCTCGCAAGGCCGCCTCAGGCTTAAGAAAAATAAGCCGCTGTTTACCAGTGACGACAAATGGACTGGGCCTTTGGGGGCCAGCTTTGGCCCGAGCAGGCACTTTAGGTTTACGCATTTCGCGGGCCTGGGAAGTTTTGGGCATACCCCAATAGTACTACGGCCCCGGCTGTTCGTCCTCTCAAATTTAGGAACTTTAGGAGAACTTAAGATTTCAACGCAGCGTCTTCCGCAAAATACTTGCGCGCCGCTTTTGTGCAGGGCTTTTTACCTTGCTGCCAGTCGCGCAGCCAACCATAGCGCATTCTGTGAATTGGCAAAATACCGTGGCGCAAAATAGCCTGCTGATGTCGCTCGGTGCCATAGCCTTTATGCAATTGGAACCCGTACTCGGGATACTGCGGCGCCATTTTTATCATGAATGCATCGCGGTATTGCTTAGCGATAATCGAGGCGGCCGCAATGCATTTAGACTTAGCATCGCCATCAACCACCGCGCGATGTCGATATTCAAAATTCTTGAGTGGTAAGCCATCCAGCAAAACAATATCCGGCTGGGGATTGAGCTGACGCAGCGCCCGTAAGTAAGCTAAATGCAGTGCCCGTGTCAGGCCGAGCTTATTGATCTCAGTACTGCTTGCCTCACCAATACCAAAAGTAATTGCCTTAAGCACTATCAAGTTACGCAGTTGCGCGCGCTGCGGCTCAGTCAGATTTTTTGAGTCAAATACTGTACCAATCTTAAGCACCCGCGGGAGAACCACGGCCGCCGCCACAACCGGGCCAGCCCAGGAGCCGCGTCCGACTTCATCCAAACCGGCTATACAACGATAACCTTGGCGAGCAAGTTCATTCTCCAGACGCTGACTGGCACGGGCGAGCTTACGTTTGCGGCTGCGAATACCTAATTGGATCATGATCAGATTCTAACGTAAGTGCGATTTGCGCAGGAGCTGGCGTGTGGGGTAAGTCACGAGGCACTGGTCGCCCGTGCTCGTGTTTTTCATGCGTGGTGTGCGCACGCGAGCGTGAATTTCGTAAGTTAGAGAGGGCTTTTTCTAGATCTATGGCGAGAGCAGCCTGGTTAGCGAGTGCCACCAAAAAGTTTTGTTCGTGACTGGTAAAGTCACGTTTTTCGCTAAGGTGGATCGAGAGCACCCCGATAGTACGACCACGCGAGCGCAGGGGCACTGAGACAACTTGTCGCAGTTTGAGGTTCTCCTTGAGCTCGCGCCAACAAAACTGTGTATCGTTATCAAGATCGACGATCAATAGATTGCGATTTTCTTTGAGAACACGGCCAACTACACTTTGGTCCACTGGGACATGTCTAAAGCGGGGAACATCAGGGTTATTGAGTCCATACTGAGCGACCAGATCGAGGCTCTGACCAGAAAGTAGCCGCAGGGTGGTTAGACGTGCGCGGGTCAGCATGGCGGCTGAGCGCACGATAAAGTCGAGCATTTTATCTAGTGAGATTTTACTCGAGAGGGTGGTGTTGATATCGACCAATGATGCAAATTGCCGGTTAATACGACCAATGTATTTGTAAGCTTCTTCGAGATCGGCCAAACGTACAGAGAGCGCCCGGTTTTGCTGACGCAGTTGTTGTTCGAGATCGACTCGGGCGGTAACGTCCTCAAGAATCTGCACAGCACCACTGGTTCTGCCGTAAGCGTCACGGACCGGGGCCAGCATGATATCGAGATACTGGACACCTTGACTACTTTGGTAACGACGACGTTTAAAGTGAGCGGTCTGATTAAATTGGATTGCCCGACGAAAGGCCTCGCGGAACTCAGCGGCATCGTGATGGGCATAGTCTTGGTAGAGACGTTTACCAAGCACGTCAGCGGCGCGTTTGCCGGAGACGAGCTCTTGTACTTGATTAAAATGGGTAATGTAGCCGCCGCGATCGGTCACTAATATACCGACCGGACAGCTGCTAAGGGTTGAGACACTGGCTTGTGCCTCCTCGCGGTATTGGTCGGTGAGACGTTTGAGGCCATGCCGTCGACGTTCTCCAAACAAGAGGATACTCTCGACACTGAGAGTACTCATAACTCGATCCATGTAGTAAAGCGCGGGAACAGTCGATAACGTCAAATCGGCCACGATTGAGCGGCGAATAAGTCGGCCAAGTGTGTCAAGCTTAATAAGAAGCGGCACGAGACTGCGGGAATGATCAAGAACTTCATGGTGGTTAGCGCTAAGATCCGGCACAACCTCGTGAATACGATCGTCCCGCAGCGCCGCAATTAGCTTTTTGAAGGTCAGATCGAGAGCGCGGTAGGTTAGAGCCGTAAAGCAGGGGTCGGGCAGATTACTAGCCGTAGGGAGGTTAAGCTGAGAGCGCAGTTGCTTTACCCACTCAAGAACGATCGACCTACGGTGTTTGTCCAAATGATTAGCACAGGCCCAACTTAGCGCCGTCAAATCGGTTGTTTGCTCCTTTTTAGCTGATTTGGGCGGTTTTAACGCCATAGTTTTGGGTCCGTGACACTACCACAAAGGTAAGGTGTGGGTAAGTGACGGCGATTTCTAACATTTTGTTAAGGTTGGTGCGCTAGTCTGGCTGGACTAATTTATAACAACATTTTATGAACTTCTTTTCTTTAAATAGTGTGCAGCGAGGCGCTCTCGGTCTTGCACTCTTAAGCCTGGCTGGCTTTAGTCCGGTTTGGGGCGCATCTTTTAGCGATCAACAGTACTGGCTGCCTGGCGAGGCAGAGCGCTTGGCTGGGGCCGATCGCTATGAGACCGCAACTAAAGTAAGTGAGTTTGAGTATGGGGCTGCCGGGATTGCCTCTAGGATTTTGGTGGCCTCTGGAGAAAACTTTCCCGATGCTCTGGTAGCCGGACCGCTAGCTAGTATGGCTGATATTCCCTTTGTTCTTACGGCTAAGAATGAACTGCCAGAGGCAACTCGCCGCCATATCAAGTGGGTTTTTGACGGCATAGACGATGCGGAATCGGATATTTGGCTAATAGGTGGTCCAAATGCCGTAAACGAAACTGTTGTACAGCAGTTGCGCGCCATCCACCCCAATTTAGATGTAGAACGTATCCAGGGTATCGACCGCGTAGAAACGGCCAGCAACATTGCCTGGCTGATGCAGGGCTTGCGGGGCGCGGTACCAAACGGCATGTTCATCGTTGATAAAAGCTCCTATCCCGACGCTTTGGTGGCCAGCGCGCCCGCCGGTGATCCTACGGTTGAACCCGGGCGAATGCCTATATTCCTCACCAATGGAGAGGCAACCACGCTTGATCCGTTGGTACGTAGTAACTTGGAAACGTACTTAAAGGCGGGAATGCAAAAAATCTACATAGTGGGAGGCCCAGCAGCCGTCAATCCACTTGTTCAGGTCGAGATTCAAGACTTAATTACCAGCACTGGTTCTACCGCCCAGCTGCAATTCATAGGTGGGTACAATCGCTATAAAACGGCCTTTGAGGTGGCCAGCCAATTTTATGGCAACCTCAACACTTTGTTTTCGGTAGGACTTGCCAGTGGGGAGAATTTCCCAGACGCCTTGGTGGGAGCCAGTGATACTAGTCGCGTTGCCGCTACCCAGGGAGAACAGGCCTTTCTACTCACCCGTCCGGAGGCGCTACCCAGCGAAACTGAGGAGTTTCTCAAGACGTATGAGTCCGTCCTTAAGTCAGCCGTCATTTATGGCGGGGAGCGGGCAGTCTCTGCAACAGTAGAACAGCAACTGGAGTCATATCTCCAGTAGCAAGCTAGCCAAGGACACAAAAACCCGCCGCCTGGCGGGTTTTTGTTTTGGCAAAAAAAGATTTTAGGAATTCCTCAGCTTTTCTTAAGCGCTAGCTAAGCGGGGGTGCGCCAGACTGATTGCAAGGTGTATTGCACCTTAACAACCAAGATAAGGAGAAACGACCATGTGGCGAATGTTCACAATACTGCTGGTTTTCTGTATGACCAGCAGCGGGGCTCTTGCAGCGGGTACCCTCACGCTGCCTTTTCGCAACCAGAACACTGCACTATTGCAGGGCTGGTACTACGACGACTGGACCTACCACGGCGCCGTCGACTATGGCTGCTCCTGTGGGACCGAGATCGTTGCCGCGGACGATGGTTACGCCATCAGCTGGTATCAACCCTACATCCCTGGCGGGGGCGGATATAGTTGGGGCGAGTACGTTCTGCAGTATTCACCCAGTTGCAACTGCTATCTGCTCTACGCTCATCTCGACCACTGGGCTAGCTTTATCCCACGCATCAACCAGGCAACCTACAGTTCTCAGTGGGTCCGTGTAACACGCGGCCAGGTGATTGGCTGGGCCGGTAACACCGGCACCAGCGCCTGCCACTTGCATTTCGAGGTCAGCATCGGTGGTATCTACCCGACGGGTGCGCGGACAGATCCCTATCACGTCAACAGCATCCACAGCAACTACCCCGACTGCAACCTCTTTAGCAACAGCTCCTACCGGTGGAGTCAGTGCCCGCCTATCACGGCCAGCCAAACTACGAGTTGTGCTTCACCGGGTAGTTACGTCGATGTGGCTAAAGCAGCCGACTTCGATGGCAACCACAAGGAGGAGTTTGCGCGCTTCTATGCCGGGCCTGGACGCTGGGATGTGGCACTCAGCAATGGCAGTGAGTTCTTGCCTCTCAGGCAATGGCAGTGCGGCTGGGGGGTGAACGCAACCTCGCAATTAGTCGGTGATGTCAACGGTGACGGACGAGCTGACTCAGTTGTGCACTACAACGGCAATGGAGAAACCTGGTGGTCACTCTCAGTGGGCAGTGGTTTTGGTGGGTTCACCAAAGTCGGCACCAACCTAATGCGCAACATGACCAACCGCTGGCTGGCCGACGTCAATGGGGACCGTAAAGAGGACCTGGTTGGTTATTGCAACGGCAATTGGTACGTAGCCCTCTCCAACGGCTCAGCTTTTGGCAGCCAATTTGTTGCTACACAGGGACATGGGAACGGCTCGACCACACGCCTGATGGCCGACATCGACGGCGACAGACGAGCCGATGCGGTCGTATTCTTTGGCGGTGATGGCTCCTGGTACTGCGCCCTGGGACAGCCCAATGGCAAGTTCAATGGGTACGTGCGTTGGGCTTACGGACATGGCCGAGGCAGTTCGGCGGCCTTCTTGGCTGACGTCAACGGAGACGGCCGCGCTGATGCGCTCGCCTTTTGGAACAACGTCGCCTCTGGTTGGCAAGGTAAGATCATCGCCTGGCGCTCATACAACGGCTCCTTCCAGATGGACAACACTCCACGTTGCAACAATATCGGCACCAGCTCGCAGCGCCAACTCTTTGGTGACTACAATGCTGACGGACGGGATGATTTTGGCTTCTGGTACTCGTCGAGCGGTTGGTGGGTCTCTCTCAGCAACGGCTACAGCTACTTGGCTCCTAGGCAGTGGTAGTTTTTTGGGCAATCACACTTTGTGTGATTGCCCTTCTTTTTTTTGTTAGATTGCGGCACTGTTGACAGAGTTGTTGGTGCCGATGTCCGTAGGCCCTCGTAGCTCAACGGATAGAGCAGTCCCGTCCTAAGGGAAAGATGGAGGTTCAATTCCTTCCGAGGGCACCAGCGCTGGATTTGAGGCCCAGCAACAGGTAAGCTCGGCAAACAGCGGGGTGTAGCTCAGTTGGCAGAGCGCACGGTTCGGGACCGTGAGGTCCGCGGTTCGAGTCCGCGCACCCCGACCAAGACAATTCGAGACAAAAACACAATGCGCTATAATCATTGTAACTATGGAACGACCGGTTCTCATTGACTATGCGGTATCGACAATAAGTGAGGTACTTGGCCCTAGGACGGCCAACTCGTATCGTACTTTTTACATGAGTAAAACGGAGCAAGAAATCAAAGAGTCTTTTGTGGAGCTGCTCAACGAATATCTGGGGTCAATCCAAGCAAAGCCCTATATAGATCGAATTTTGTCAATTATTAAGCCTAAAATTAAATGAAATTCTCGCGTATCACGGCTCTTGTGTTGATTGCATTTATGCTCCTGGCAGTAGCGGTATACGTTGCCACGCCGCTCACTCAGACGGGTTACGTCATTCGTAATATCTTTTATCTATCAGCGCCGCTCATCGCTATTCTTTTTGGGTATATTGCCATTTGGAACTATGGAGTCCCAAACCGCCATGCACTTTCGCTTTTTTTTATTGTCGTGGGACTGTCCCTATGGTTTGTCGGTGAATCAATTTTCTTTTCTTATACCCTCGTTAATGTCGATCCGTTTCCCTCGATCGCTGACCTTTTCTACATTCTTGGCTATATCCCGCTGGCGATAGGCTTTTTTAGAGAACTCAACATACTTAAGGTTAAACTGAGTGGGCTAGAAACACTCACTACCCTGCTGGCCGCTGGCCTCTTCGTTGGACTGGTTCTGTACTTTGGGTTAGTCGTTGCCTTCGACTCAAGTTGGGGTTGGCTCGCGAGCACCGTGTCTATTAGTTACAACTTTGGCGATGTCGTACTCATCTTAACTATCCTACCAGTGCTTATCTTTGTTTATCGGCACCGCAAGGGGCGTGTCGTTCAACCCTGGCTTTGGTATGTAGTGGCGCTACTTCTTACTCTGATTGCTGACATATTGTATTCAAACTTCTCGGATTACTACGACGTTCTCGATCCACTCGCCACACAAATCGACCTTATCTGGATCGTTAGCTACCTATGTTTTGGCTATGGATTTGCAAAACAAGCCGCCATTCTCAAGGAGTTGAGTTCGCGTGCCAAGCCGGACAAGAGCTTGTCACGGCGATAAAAATCACGTACTGTCGCTCAATCGGGCCTGTAGCTCAATCGGTAGAGCGCGCCCATGGCATGGGCGAGGTAAGGGGTTCGATCCCCCTCAGGTCCACCACGTACGATCCACCAAATTAAGGTACGGTCGTGCGCGACGGGGTGTAGCTCAGTTGGCCAGAGCGCTTGCATGGGGTGCAAGAGGCCCGCGGTTCAAGTCCGCGCACCCCGACCAATAGAGAACACACTAAAAGTTTTTTGGAAAGGTGGTCTTGAGTTACTACGCAAAAAACCGTACGCTCCTCTTGCGTTTGGGCCTGTAGCTCAGCGGTAGAGCACGGCATTCGCATTGCCGGGGTCAGGGGTTCAAATCCCCTCAGGTCCACCAACGTCTTGCGATAGTTTTGTTGTTTTTTCGCGCCTAGTCTTAAAGAAAAGTCTCAATGCTATCCTCCACGGCCTGGCTAACCTGAGAGAGAGAACCCACGATCCAGGCGGAGGTGATGGAAGCGGCGTGAGTAGTGAGATATTGCTCAATCGGGGCAGGGAGGCTGTCAGTCTTGACGATCAAGAGGGGGGCGGATTGGGTGGCGGCGAAGTCACCGGCGAGGAGGGCTGAGAAGAAGTTGGTGCCGCTAGAAGCAGAAGTGGCAGATAACTCAGCTCCGGGTAGGTTGATGGTCTCGCCGTTGACGAATACCGCCGTGGTGGGACTGGGGAAGTAGTGCTCTAGGATGGCCAGGTTGGTCTCAAAGCGGGTGGGGCCAGACAGTCTAGAGACGGAGGAGAGATTGGAGAAGTCCTGCTTAAGGGTCGTTTCTAGAGAGGCATCTAGCGCTTGACTCCCTCCTACTAGGACGAGCTCGCTTAGCTCTGGGTGGGACTCGAGGTAGTCACGGGTGTAGGAGTTGAGGGTGGGTTTAGCGCGGTTAGTCAGTAGAATGGAGTCAGCCTGCTGGTCTTGGGAGACTTGAGAGGCGATTGCTCCGATACTGAGAGCGTCCACAAAGAGACTGGCCTCGGAGAGGAAGACTCCTGGAGTGGGGGTGGGGTTAAGGGTAGTGATCTCGCCGGCGACGAGGGTGGCGGTCTGGTAGCGGTCGAGGCCACCTAAGCGCTTAGTCTTAAAGCCATTACTCTCCAAGGCAGAGGCGATACTGGGTGAGAGGGCCTCCTCACCACCGATGAGGTAGACGGATTTGTCTTGATCAGCCCCAACGGCACGTTTGAGCTCATCTAAGGTGGCTGGGTCGAGAGTATTAGAGTCTGTCAGGAGCATAGTGGCACTTACCAGGTTATTAAGGGGGCCAGCCACAAAGCAGTCGACGATCAAGTCTTGGCGACAAAGTAGTCCGTTGGCGGCACTACCGGAGGTGGGGAAGCTTCGTTTGGAGAGATTGAGGGCTTGTTCTTGCGGGGTATCACCGGGGATACGGATGAGATTGGAGGTGGGGGCTACACCCTGACCGGTTATGGTTAGAGTATGGACAGTGGGGGTGCCTAGATCAGCGTTAGCGGAGGTATTAGTGAGAGTGATCTCGACAGTCTCGTCCGGTTCTGCCTGACTGCCATCCAGGATGGTGATGGGGATGGTGCCTGTGTTACTGAAGGCTGGGAAGCTGAGTGAGGAGCCGCTGAGGGTGAAGTCCTGACCCAGAGTGGCGGTTCCCCCTGTGACGGCGTAGCTAGCTTCGACATCTTCGTAGCTCGCAGCCGAGAGATCGACCTCTAGGTTGGTGGTAGTGGGACTGTCAGGGACAGTGGAGCTGGCTTGGGCAAATTGGACGGCTGGATAAGCAAAACGTGCAAAGCCTAAGCCTTGAGCAACATCTCCTACTCGGGTACCCTCCCCTCCCACATACAGAACACCGCCCGCCCAATCAAAAACAGTTACGGTTCCACCGGCTTTCTCATCAGGATTCCAAGTCGTCGGCAGGCCAGTGGTCTTATCAACAGCAGCGATACTGTTTCTGACTTGGCCACCAATGGTTGAAAAAAATCCTCCGACATATAGATTCGAATCTTCTAGAGCAAGAGCTTGCACAGGGCCGTCTCCCTCTGGATTAGGATTCCAAGTAGTCGCGAGGCCAGTGGTTTTGTCTAGAGCCGCAAGCATGTTTCTAGCTTGACCGCCAATTGCCGTAAAATACCCCCCTGCATAGACCGTGGAGCCATCCGGAACAATTGAGAATACAATATTGTCCGCAACAGGATTCCAAGTCGTGGCCGAGCCGGTTGTCTTATCTAGAGCGGCAATATTGCCTCGGCCTTGACCGCCGATATTGTTAAACGTTCCACCGGCATAAACTGTTGAGCCATCCAAGGCTAGTGTAATAACATAATTGTCTGCGTTGGGATTCCAAGTAGTTGCTAGACCGGAGGAAGTATCAAGAGCAGCGATGTTATTGCGGGTTTGACCACCCACACTGCTAAATATTCCCCCAACATATAGAGTCGAACCGTCTAAGATCATGGTACGTACTAAACCATTGGCGTTGGGGTTCCAAGCCTTAGCAGTGTCAGATGTTATATTTAGAGCGACTAGGCGATTGCGGGCTTGGCCACCAATGTTTGTAAAACCACCAGCCGCATAAACGGTTGAGCCGTCTGAGAGCAGCGAGTACACGGTGCCGTTAGAATTGGGATTCCAGGAAGTTAGCTGCCCCGTCGTGTTATCGACAGCCGCAATGTTGTTACGTGTAACGCCTTTAATAAAAGTAAAATCACCGCCCACAAAAAC
>JAZDNR010000092.1:0-11770 GCA_043799475.1 Parcubacteria group bacterium | reverse complement strand
AGCCCAATGTCGTATAACGTTCAAGAGTATGCGAAGTTTTTTGTGTAGCGATAACGGAACAAATAATTTGGGTGAAGGAATTTTTTACTCCTTATTAAATTATAGATAAAAAATTCCTGAACCGCATACTCTTTGTTATCTGATGTTGGCTTTACATTTTCTACCTATTAGCGGGAATAATTTATGCCTTAGCAAGCTCGATAATTTTTTGAATAAACTCTTCTTTGGCTTTAGTATACGATGCTCGGTCTTCGGAAAATTTCTCTGCTAACTTTTCTTTAAGCGCGGCGTATTCTTCACAGGCACGTTTGTTGCGCCGCATATAATCACGAAACAGAATAGAATTTCGCCACTCGTCACCGTTAAGTTCAACAAGATTTAGATGGTGTGTGCGTCGTTCTTCTGGCCCTTTGGCAAAAAAGTGGCGATCAGAAAATTTGTGCATATAGTGATAACCAAGTTTTTCAAGCGGCGCAACAAACTCCCCGATACACTCATCACTGAGTGAGGAAACCGCAACATTCATATCAATGAGTGGCTTTGCCGGCACGCTAGGTATCGCAGTACTTCCTACGTGTTCGATTGCAATAATGCGGTTTCCGAACGTTTCAAGCAAAAGTTGCTTTTCTTTTACTCCTCCGCGAAACCGCGGCCGGGAGGCCGCGGAGGGAGCCTAGCCACTGTCTTCTGCTAGACTCGGGTGGACATGGAGTACCGCAGGCAAACCCACGCCGTATTCTACATACGCTACCACCTCGTCATATCGACCAAATTCCGTCGTAAGCTCTTCAAGGGCGATATTGGCCACTACTTAGCAGCACTGGTGCGCTCTATACAACGTAAGCACCCTGAGATCGAGATACTGGAAGTCAACACTGACCTCGACCACGTGCACATCTTGCTCTCCGTTGCCCCCAAGGTCTCTATTGCCCAGGCGGTCTCGGTTATCAAGGCCAATACCGCCCGTCTGCTCAAGCGCAAGTTTCCCTTCATGAGCGAGGGGTACTTCGATAACGATACAATTTGGTCGATCGGCTACTTTGTCAGTACAGTCAGCCTCAACGAGCAGGTCATCAAGCGCTATATCGATATCCAGGGCAAAGAAGACAGTGGCCAAGCGCAGCTTGTCTTGCGAGATGCTACGGGCGGCAGCCCGTAGAGTTTCACTAATTATTAGAGCTTAACAAAAGAAAATGTAGACCTTGTGTGTCCGTTTTATGGGGTACGGATCACTGGCGGAGGGGGTGGGATTCGAACCCACGTGTCCCGTGAGGGAACCATCTGTTTTCAAGACAGTGCGATTGGGCCGCTATCGTACCCCTCCAGTAAATCTTCGATATCGTTCGGCGTGCTTTGGATTGTTAAACCCAACGATACATTTGTATTTCCTTACGTCGTTAGGCAGTTCTATTGTAACAGCTCTGTTACTGCGAAACCGAGCCATAATACCCGCTTTTCGTAAAACTTCAAACATAAAACTGCACAATGGGATACTGTGGTTAACAAAGGACATGCGCGGGTACGAATATGCCTTGTTTTTGTAAAAATGAGTTTCTCGAAAAATACAACCATCGGTGTCCATTAAGCCACGTACACATGCAAGGGCATAGCGCCTGTTTTGTATTATCCAGCTGGGTACGCCCACCTGTTGCTTCACCTTGTTGCCAATAACAAGGCCATTGCTTAATAAGAATTCAACAATTTTCTTTCTTGAAATTACGATATTTATCACATTCTCTTTTTTCGTTTCGCTTGTGGTTGGTTTAACGCCAAATAGTCTTTTAATTATCTCAACGATTACTTTTACATAAGCGCGGTCTGTCTTACTTCCTAGCGAAATACAGATTTGATATTTAGATATCCCTCCATCCCCAAGGATTATCCCAATAAATTCTGCGAGCAGTTCGTTTTTAGCAGGACGTACAACTTCACGTGCACAATAGCGTGGATAGCGCCTTACACGCTCATCTTCTGAAAGCCCATTCCACCATTCAAACCATGCTTTTTTCCGCATCTCAGGATCAACTGGAATTTTACCGTATTTAGCTAAGGTAGCTCTTCCGCCCATCTGAGCAGCTCGTTGCGTATGTGAATAAGCTTTTTTATTAATTGTTCCGCTTGGAATTGGCACGCGGTACGAGCGGGATAAATACCATAATGCCGATTGCGAGATAGTGTATTTTTCTCTCTTCCAGTCTCGTAGTGTGCGGTCACGCACGCCAAGTTCATCCGCAATGGTGCTCGCGGGCCGTCCGGAGTTTTTGACGCATTTTTTGATGAACTCCCTCTGCTGACCCCTAGGAAGTGCAGCTCTATCGTCCACTAAGGTATTATAGCATCTTTACGATTAATAACTTACACAAACGCTACTGAAATTAATGCCAGTAAGACAGGCGTGCCGTTTTTAACCTCAACTGAACAATATCACAATTCGCGAACAATTACATCTTTCAAATACTGATTTTTGAAATCTGTTTTTTCTCCAATTTTTGCCTTTCCGTCAGAAACAAACCTTACGGAAAGTGTTTTTTTATATTTATTGCTAAGCTGTTGCACTAATTTCAAAATTTCAATAACTCTTTCTTTGTTTTGATTGACGGCAATCGGATATGTATCAATTCCCAAGCCAGAATGTAAACTCAAAAAAATGTTTCGCTCAATATTGAAATTTCCTTTTTCGTATTCTTTTGCCAATTCAAAATCTTCCAAGCACGGGAACATTAAACCGCAAAGTCCAATCGGCTTTGGATTATTTTCTTTAATAAATTTTGAAATTGTTGTGTAAATATCAGTTGTTGCCGAATGGCTGAAATTCAAACCCAATCTTTTTATAAAATTTACCAGACTGCTCGAATCTTGAAACAATGGGGCGATTGACGAGTCAATCCCTAAATAACCATCAACAGATTTTAGAAGTAAATCAATTTCTTCCCAAACAATTTTCATTTTTTCTAGCCATTCGGCAACACTTTTACAATTCTCTGATAAATCAGTCGGTTGCAAGCCAATGGCAAATCCTTTTTGACCAAATTTTGCGGACGGAAAATAAGGACTTGAAACTGGTAAATTAAAGCCATAAGTAAATCTAAAAGTATTGTCAGGTTTGTTATCAATTATTTTGAAAAGAATATCGGCATGTTCGGTTGTGATATTTTCATTTGATAAATCTAAATTTATCGCCTTATTTTTCGATTTCAAAAAGTCCGCAAAATTTTCGTTTAGTCTTTCAAGAGTTTGTTCACCTAATCCTAATAAAATTCCTTTATCAGATAGTTCTTTATCGTTTATCTGTGTTTTGTAATCCGACAAACAAATTCTTTTTGTTTGAATAGAAAAGTTATTCTTTTCTAAGAGTCGAGAAAGTTCCCTAAGTTTTTCAATATCTTGAGCTGTTATTCCTTCTGTAAATAAGCAAATTGTGCGAATAATTTTATTCATAAACTATTTTGTTATTTCCTCTATATTTTATGGCGAATGATCAATTTCGCTGATTGTAAAATCTGCGGTAAGGGAAGAGTCCTAACCCTCGCGGCGCATTGGACCAAGCAATCAGGACAAGCGTTACTTACCAGTTTTTTCCTCGACTTCTTTTTTGCCTTTTTCTAACTCTTGTTTTTGCTCCTGATCAAATTGCAGCAACAAAGCTTGAAACTCCCCAGTATGTGTCTTTTCTTCCTTAGCAATATCTAAAAGGATTTTTTTTATCTTAGGATTGTTAGTCATGGCGGCCATTTGTTCATAAAGACTGGTCGCGTCAAGTTCTGCCATTATGCCAGCTCTTAAAATTTCTTGATCTAGATTGGCTTGGTCGACCTTCTCTAATTTTTTTGGAATTTCGGATAGCATAATTTTAGATATTAATTATAAGTTAGATGATAAGGAGGTTCTAACGAATTTGCTACTTTTTGTGGCGGTGAGGGAGGGATTCGAACCCTCGCGGCGCAGTGAAACTACGCCCTACAGGTTTAGCAAACCCGCCTCTTCAGCCTCTTGAGTACCTCACCGTGGGCGCACTTACCCTAGCCGGATCACACCCTCACGTCAACGCGGCATGAGCCAGCACGGCCGCACGCACATCGCGCATACCAACCGCACGCAGCAGCTCGGCACAGGTTTCGAGTGTAGCTAAGCTAGTTGCTACATCATCCACCAGGAGAACCCCACGATCACGGCATGGGGCAAGTAAGTGTGTGTCTGAGGTTACCGCGAAAGCTCCGATCAAGGCACGTCGTCGCTCTAGTATGCCGAGACCTTTTTGAGCGTGGCCGCGTTTTGCGCTGCGCTGCAATACCTGAGGCCGACACTCAAGGTTGAGTCGGGCCGCAATAATACGTGCCAAAAGTTCAGCCTGATCAAAACCGCGCGAGCGACGACGCAATCGCGAACAGGGAATTGGCACAACGATTGGACGGGTCTGCGCCGATAAAAAGCGCTTGAGTTGGAAAGCGAGGCGATGCGCGAGTACCCCGGACAAATGACGGTTACCCTGCTCTTTGTAGACGGCCAAGGCGCGATGAAAAGTGCGCGATTCATAAGCAAAACCGCTGACTAGTTGGTTGAGCGGCACTGCCAGTGGTAGGCAATTGGGACAGACGCTGCCGTAGGGCTCTAGCTCGAGACAACCAGGACAGACTAGTTCTGGTGCCGGGCCGAGCGACAAATTACAGTTGCGGCAAAGCCAAAGGTTGCCGTTGCCGCAGGCGACACAGCGCGGCGGACTTAAATAATCGAGCAGAATGTCGCGAGCAAAAAGAGTAAGGGCCAGCGGTTTGACCAGTAGTTTATTCACCCGGGTGAACTACCACGACGAGCTTAAGAAAAAATGAAGTCCGCAGTGGAAAAACCGTACTAGGCGCCGTATTAGGCGGCCGAGACGGCTACCTCGTTTTTTATCAGTCCCAAAGTAAATTGTCGCGAGGCGCGGCGCTTTGATACGAGCAAACGTGCCAGCTCGGGCTCGATAAACTCTTGAATGAAGCTACGCACAAAACGAGCCCCGCTATCGGGGTTACGTTTACTCAGAGCATGTTTAAGCAACTCCGGCGTGATGGTCAGTTGGCTGCCGCGAGGTAGACGCAAAGCAAGCTTGTCGATCTCTAGTCTAAAAATGCGTCCGAGTTCACTCTCGCAAAGCGCATGAAAAACTAATACCTTATCAATGCGCCCAAGCAACTCCGGCGCCAAATGATCTTGTAGCACGCGCTTAAGATCGGACTCGTGACCGGTCTTTTGACTCTGGCTGCTGCGCTGACGCCCGCTCTTGTCCTCAGCAAAACCAATTACCTCACCTCGCCCCAAGTAACGGTTGCCCAGGTTACTGGTCATAATGCAAATGGTGTTCTTAAAGTCTACTACGCGACCAGAAGCATCCGTCAGTCGACCATCTTCAAAAATTTGCAGTAGCAGGTGCAGTACATCCGGGTGAGCTTTTTCGATTTCGTCAAACAAGACCACACTATAGGGTGCGCGTCGTACGGCCTCGGTCAGTCGTCCGCCTTCGCCATACCCAATATATCCGGGGGGAGAACCAAGCAGACGCGATGACGTAAAGCGCTCGGCAAACTCTGACATGTCTAGCCGGATAAAAGCTTGGCTGCGACCAAAAAACGAGCGCGCCAATACTTTGGCGAGTTCTGTCTTGCCGACACCCGAGGGGCCCAAAAACAAAAACGTACCAATCGGTCGGGCTGGATCAGAAATACCCGTACGCGAGCGTAGCAAAGTATCAACCACGGCCTTGATGGCATGGTGTTGACCGACGATGTGTTTTTGTAAAGCGCGCTCGAGGCCAAGCAGGCGCTGCGTGTCGCTATGCAAAATCTGTTCTAGGGGGATAGAAGTGCTCCGAGCGACAACCTCGGCAATATCGCGCGGTTCTACCATGATAGGAGTCTCTAGCTTGGGCTGCGGATGAGCTCGCACACGCAAACGAGCCAAACGTTGACGTGCACGCAATGCCTCGTCGTAGCGCTCTTGTTCAATAAGTTGCAAAGAAGCTGTCTCGAGATGAGCCAACTGTTGCTCTTGTAGAACACGCTTGCCAGCCGGCAACTTGAGGGCCGCGACCTTTTTGCGCGCCATGGCTTCGTCGATTAAATCGAGGGCCTTATCTGGTAAAAAACGCTCGGGTAAATATCGCACGGATAGATCAACCGCGGCTTGCACGCTTGTGGGCAGGAGCTGCACGCCGTGGAACCGTTCATAGAGCGGTTGCAAACCAGCCACAATTTTTTTAGCCTCGGCCGAGCTGACCTCATTGACTGGCACAACCTGGAAGCGCCGCTCCAGCGCCGGGTCCCGTTCGATATACTGCTTGTACTCCTGCGGAGTTGTGGCTCCAATGATACGGATCTCCCCGTGCGCCAAGGCGGTCTTGAGCATGTTGGCCGTATCCAACGACCCGCCCACGGCACCCGTACCTACAATAGTGTGAAGCTCGTCAATAAAGAGAATGACATTACCGGCCTGTTCTACCTCGGCCAACAAGCGCTGCATACGCTCCTCAAAATCACCGCGATATGAGGTGCCGGCCAACATACTTGTAAGATCCAGTTGCACGATGCGTTTGTCCGCCAGCGTCTGGGGAACGTTTCCATGTACAATGTTATTAGCCAGACCCTCGATAATGGCGGTCTTGCCTACGCCTGGTTCTCCCAGGAGCAGGGCGTTATTTTTGGTGCGACGCTCTAAAATATTTGTGAGTCGCTCGAGCTCCGTAGCGCGACCAATGACCGGATCGATGCCATGTTTAGAAGCACGTGCATTGAGATCGACACTAAACTCATTGAGCAGGGGAGTTTGCTGCCGACCCGCCCCGGCTGCCGGAGCAGAGCGCAAATGCAGTGTCTCAGCAATATCGGGGAAGTGTGAAGTACCGCGCAACACAAGTTTAAGTTGGTGACGCAGTTGCGCTAGATCAACGTTGAGTGCGCTAAGAATTTTTCTGGCCTGGCTCTCGCGTTGAGCGAGTACGGCGGCGAGCAGGTGCTCAGTACCCACAAAGTGATGATGGTTTTGCCCGGCCGTCCAGGTAGCCCGCACAACTGCGCGTTTAGCTTGCCCAGTGTACAAAGGTGGTTGTGATCCGCCGGTGCGTTGCCGATGGTTCTGTAGGATGGCAGCCCGCAGGGCCTCAATCGTAATTTTGCCGGACTTTAAAACTTCGGCCGCCACCGATCCTTGGTAAGTACGCAGCGCCAGCAGGAGGTGATCCGTGTCGACAACGCTGTGACCCAGGGCGTCGGCTGTTTCCTCTGCCGTTGCGAGCACCTGCTTGAGTCGCGTGGAGAACTTCGCTGTTATCGAATTCTGTTCCATGGGGTTAGCATGCTACACCATACGCAAGCCCCGTGTAAAAGATATGAACTACCTACAAAGGCCAAGGCGGAGCGAGCCCTCGTAGACTCTGGGTCCTCGCCCGCGTTATGCTGTAAGCATGAAGTGCTGTAATTATGAATGACACGGCCTACGAGGCGGCGCTACGGATCCTGTTGCGGCGTCCACATGCCGAGGGAGAACTAGTCGAAAAGTTGCAGCGTAAAAAGTTTAGCGCTGAGGAGGTCACTGCAACGATTGGTCAGCTGCGCGCCGAAAAATACCTCAACGACACTAAACTAGCTAGTGAGTTTGTGGCTTGGCATCTAGAGTATAAGCCGATGGGCCGTCGTGGGATTCGCCAACGAATGCTTCTACGAAAATTTAAGCCCGTGGATATTGAGACGGCTCTGCAGGCGCTTGTTACTCCTGAGGCAGAGAGGTGCGCCGCACAAAAGTTGCTCGAGTCACGCTTAAGCCGCGAGAGTATCAAAAAGTTAGCGCCACAAGAGCAGCGCGAGCGATTGGCTCGCTTTATGTTGGCTCGGGGATTTGACACTGAGTTAGTGCTAAGTTTGCTCGACAAAATGACCCAGTTACCCAACCCTAGAGCGGAGACTTAAGCCCCGCCATCCCGTAGAGTTTTTTTACGCGCTCCTCAACCGGTGGATGATCGGCCAAGATACGGCTCAAGTACGAGCTGCCTTTGAGGTGCGAGACGTCTGCAAAGTAAAGCGGGGCGGTGGCTGCATTAGCAAAGCGGGCCGGCTGGTCGAACTTGGAAATTTTAATAAGTGCATCGGCAAGTTTCTCTGGCTGTCGCGTAATCTCAGCGCCCTTTGCATCCGCCAAGGCCTCGCGCTTACGCGAGATCGCTAGGCGAGTCAACGTCGCTACAATCGGTGCCAGTATGGCAACTGCTAACCCCACCAAAAAGAGAACGGTGCCAGCTTGATTATCACGACTGCCACGTCTTCGGCCACCACCGTACCAGCTAAAGCGCAAAAAGAATTCAGACATAAGCACGATCAAACCAGTCATCACTGCAACGATAGTCATGTAGCGCGTATCGTAATCACCAACGTGCGCCAGTTCATGTGCCACCACTCCTTCTAGCTCCGGTTTGTCTAGTCTCTCGAGTAAGCCCGAGGTCAGCGCAATTGAGGCTTTGCGTGGCTCGCGGCCCGTAGCAAAGGCGTTGGGTGCAGGATCGGGGATAATGTAGATCTGCGGGGTTGGTAGTCCGGCCGTGATAGCCACGTTCTCGACTAGGTTAAAGAGATCGCGGTTGTTCTCCAACTCAACCTTGTGAGCGCCATTAACCGTCAGCGCAATTTTATCGGAGGCAAAGTATCCAACCAATGTCATGGGAACACCGACCAGCGCTGCCAAGATGATGGCGGCCGGCCCGTAATCCGCTGCGTAGGCAAAAACCACACCGATCGCCAACACAAAAAGTAGCGTCACTACAACCATGACAAGGGACTTAAACTTGTTCGCGCGGATGTGCGTGTAAACGGTAGCCATACACGTTTACTACTAGACTATTTGCCGCGCTTGTACCAGTACTCGGTTTTACCGCCTTCTTCAGTCTCGCTGGGTACGGTACCGATACGCTCAAGTCCAGCACGTTGTAGCTCGGTCTCGGCTAACTTACGCTGATCAGCATTAAACGTTTCGAGGTACTTAGCCATCTGGGGGAACCCATTCTCGCGTGCCTGCACGACCGCCTCACGTCTGCTGGCCATACCGGCCCCGTGTTCAAATGTCTCACCAAAACCTTTGGCAGCAGCCTCATTGCCAAGCAGGCGAGTCATGTTTTCTGCTTGCCTGAGCCACTCTTTGGCGTTGATACGGAGAACTGCGGCGCTCTCTGGCGAGGTGTCGCCTGCCATGCGCTCGGCATTGGCTACCTCTTTGAGCTGATGGTGCACCATCTTAACATCCTGCACAAACTTATCGGGTGTTTCGGCCCGTTCAACTTTTGCAACCTCAGCCTCGTGGGACTTATTGGCTTCAGACTCAGGAGTGGACATTCTCTAGAACTTGACTCCCGGTACCTCACGTTCTTTGGCGACCTGCTCAGGTGTGCCCTCAATCTGGAAGAACTCCTCTTTTTTAAAGCCAAACATCCCCGAGAAAACATTGTTGGGGAAGACCTCAATCTTGGTGTTGTAATCGCGCACGGTGCCGTTATAGAAACGGCGTGAGGCCTGGATCTTGTCCTCTGTCAGAGAGAGCTCGCGTTGTAGGTCCAAAAAGTTCTGGTTAGACTTGAGGTCGGGGTAAGCTTCGGCTACCGCAAAGAGGCTCTTGAGTGTGTCGGTTAGCATGTTCTCCGCCTTGCCGTGTTCTGCTGGAGTTTTAGCGGCGATGGCCATGTTACGGGCTTTAGTAACGTTCTCCAAAACAGTTGACTCCTGTTTGGCGTAGCCCTTAACTGTTTCGACCATATTAGGAATGAGGTTATAGCGGCGTTTAAGCTGAACATCAATGCCGCTCCAACCATCGCGCACCTGGTTACGCAGGCTAATCAGTCGGTTGTACACCATAACCACAAAAAGCAGCGCCAAAACGATGACACCGAGAATGACCCAAAGATAAATAGGCATGAGAGGAGATTAACTAATTACGCGCCTAGGATAGCGCGGTACCTCTGGCCGTCAAGCTAGTGTCTTTAGCCAAAAGCAGCCCAGCCCCTGGCTCTCATTGAGGTGCACGCGTGCGCGTGTCACAATACATTCGTCACTTCCACTGCCATGAGTACTAAACGTCCAGCTAATAAAGGGAGAACTGCCAAGCGCCGAGCGCGCGCCTCGAGCCGCGTAGTAGGTTTAGATTTGGGAGCCAGCTCAGTCAAACTGGCCGAGGTAGAACACGGACCCCTCGGCTGTGTAGTCCGAACCTTTGGTATCGCGCCCTATCTTTTTGATCGCAACGGTCGCGCCGATTTAGTCAAAACTCTGGAACAGCTGGTGCTGTCGGCGCGTGTCACCACTAAAAATACTATCCTAACTCTGCCCCAGGCAGACGCCTGCGTCCTGGCAACCGGGCATGATGCCGCCACACTCCAGTCGCGTCTCAATCCGCGCCTTGCGGCAGCCGCGGTCTGTTGGCCAGTTGGCGAGCAGCTCGTCACGCTTCCGCGCTGGATCTACGACTTTTATAATTCGGTAGTGCAAACGGCAGGGCTCACGATTAGCGGTGTTCAGTACGTACCATCGGCGCTTGGACGTAGTGTAATGGATCTGACACGTGCGATCGTGCTTGATCTGGGGGCCGGTTCTACCGCTTGGTACATTTTTGATCATGGAGAACTGGTACAGCGCGTTAATCTACCCTATGGCGGTGAAGCTCTTACCCAAGCGCTGGCTTTAGCCTATGGCTGGACACGCGATCAAGCCGAAGATCACAAACGCTCACTCACAGGAGATCCGCAGACTTGGCCGGAGGAGTCAGCCTTAGTCGTGAGGACTTTTTTGGAGCGCTGGTGGAGCGATCTGCACGAGCATCTGGCAGAACAACCCGCCCATGTGCAGTCGGTGTTGTTCACCGGTGGGGGCTCGCGCTTTGTGCCGCTTAGGGAGTTTGTCTTTGAAAAACTCGGTTTGCTGCCACAAGATTGGCAGCTGCCCTTGACGACCCACGTGGCCGAGCCGTTGCGCCCTTATCTAGAACCACATCTGCCGGTCCTAGCGAATAGTCTGGCGCATCTGGTATACTGATATGTATGGCCGATATAAACCTGGAAGCTGCGAACACTGGGACTGCCAAGAAGAAGATTTTTCTGGTCGAGGACGATCTGTTTTTGTCGGATATGTACCGGACCAAGTTCACCCTCTCGGGTTTTGAGATGCCGCACGCCGAAGATGGTGAGTCGGCTTTACGCATGATCAAGGAAGTTAAGCCTGACCTGGTGCTGCTCGACATAGTGCTGCCCAAGCGCAATGGCTTTGATGTCCTCAAGGAGCTAAAAAAAGATGCGGAACTTTCTAAGGTGCCGGTGATTTTGCTCACCAACTTGTCGCAAAAAGACGATGTCGACAAAGGGTTTGAGCTGGGCGCCAACGACTACATCATTAAAGCGCACTTTACGCCGGCTGAGGTTGTGGCCAAAGTCGAGAAGGTTCTGGCGGGCGGAGCTAAAAAGGTCTCTAGCTAGCCAAATATTGAGCTAACAGCATCTCTTGATACGGCGTGATTGATGCAGCGTGATTTGACAAAATCGCCAGTTGCGGTATTATGCTTTTCTCGTTCGTTCTTTGCGTTCGTTCTTTGGGGTGCTCTGCAATTCCGCAGGGTGAACCCGCAACGGTAATTTTGTGGCCAATAACTGACAAAACCAAGAAAGGAGACTTGTCATGACGGAGAACACCTCGTGAAGCAGACCTCACGGGTCTGCAAGATAAATTGCGTTCTTCGTGAACATCGTCTCGTCGGCGGCACCGGCCACCTC
>JAZDNR010000078.1:0-2194 GCA_043799475.1 Parcubacteria group bacterium | reverse complement strand
GGGCTTCTCCTGCTCTTGTGGCTTTTGCCCAAGCACTCGCTTGACGTCGCGTGTGGTATCAGTAGTAAGGGCAGTTTGCAGAGTCTCCCTTAAGCGTTCCGCTGACAGGTTTTGGGAGAACTTGCCGTTAAAAGCCAGGCTGATGCTGCCGCGCTCTTCACTGACAACGATCGCTAAAGCATCACTTGATTCGGTGATGCCCAAAGCGGCTTTGTGCCGCGTGCCGAGCTGGTAGGTCTCGACCGCCTCGGAGAGAGGCAAAGTCACTCCTGCTGCAACCACCCGACCGCCGCGAATAATCACAGCACCGTCGTGCAAGGGACTGTTTGGAAAAAAGATATTGAGCAACAGTGCCGTGCTAACCGTGGCATCGAGTTGTTGGCCCGAGTCAATGTACTCTTCAAGTCCAGTACGGCGGGCCAAGACAATTAGACCACCCGTTTTGGTTTTGGCGAGCGTCATCACCGCTTGGTAAACCTCATTGGCTAGTGCGGCTGCTTGACGTCGTGAACTTAAAAACCTAGCGCGCCAGGGTTGTCCTCGCCCCAAGCGTTCCAGGGCGCGACGTAGCTCCGGCTGAAATACGACCGGGATGGCAACGAGTAGAGCCGGAATCGACACCCGCAGCAACCAGTTAAGGGCGTCGAGCTGCAGGATGCGTCCGGCTACAAAAACCACACCAAGCAAAATAATGCCCCACATGATGGTAGCGGCACGGGTTCCCCTAAAAAAGCGGTAGGCCCAGTAAAAAATAATGGCGACCGCCACGATGTCAATAATGGCAAAAGGGTGATCGCGTAAGTTGAGACTCTCGAGATAGAGCTGCCCACGCTCTCGTAAGGCATCAAGTTGAAGGCTTAATCCGGCAATGTCGGCCATGGCTCTTATACTACCCTAAAGCTGTCGCCGTGCTGCTCGAGCCGTCCCTCGAGCTTAAAACCCGAGGCTAGTTTGTGCCCGCCGCCCCCGAGAAGCCGGGCAATGCGCGAGACGTCAGTACCTTTACCTTCGTCCGAGCGCAAACTACCCTTAACGACGTTGGGGAGTTCCTCAGATAGCAACAGGGCGAACTTAGACTCTGGCACATAACTCAAAATACTGACGATACCCTTGGCTTCTTCCGGTTCGACCCTTAGCTCCCGCAGGTCTTGTTGAGTGACAAAGGAGACTGCCATACGACTCCCAGGTTGCACCTTGAGTCGCTCGAGGGCGCGCCCCCAAAGACGTAGCACTTTGCGAGACTTGTTGCGATAGAGGGTACGAGCCAGCGCAGCCGCATCGGCTCCGTGTCGTACACAGTCGGCTGCGATACGTAAACTCTCCGCCGACGTGTTGCTGTGCTGAAAACTCCCCGTATCATTATAGAGAGTTGTAAGGATAGCCTCGGCCGTGGCAGGATCGAGTAATTCTTTACAGGCTGGCTCAATTTGCTGCCAAAGTTTAAGCATACGGTATAAGAGCACACCAGTGGCGGCCGCATTTTGGTCGATGACGCAATGGTGCCCGTAAATTGGATCTTGGAGATGGTGATCAATGTTGACTACCTGGGCCAACGCATGATTTTGAATAATCGTCAGGAGTTGTTCCAGGTAACCGGTCTGCTTGAGTTCACCACAATCAAATACTAAGATGGCTTGATAGCGTAAAAAATCAGGTTGTGTGAGAACTGCGATGTTGGCTGTCAAAAATCGCAAGTTTTCTGGAACACGGCTGCCACAAGCGATGTCCGACGTAATACCCAATTTATTAAGGATAAGGTGACAAGCAACCGCGGAGGCCAGACTATCCCCATCGATCGGTTGTCCCGCGATGAGTAATACTCGGCTGGTCGATTGGAGCAAGGCCAGCAATCGCTCCGCAGTTACAGGAACGGCTGGCGGAAGTGCATGTTCTGGTTTGCGAGCGTTGACCATGACTTATGATTTAGCTGGCAGACGAGTACCGCGACCATGCCAGCGCGGCCCAAAACGTTTTTCCTGGGCCAAGACTTTTTCGATAGCACGAGCGTGCTGTTCTCCTGGATCAAGGGCCAGACTTAATCTGGGTATATGGTGTAAAACAAGTTGCTGATTGAGCAGATGCTGAATGTAGGGCAGGCGACGTTTGAGACTTGCCAAAGTACTTGGACCACGCAGCGCCGGGAGAACACTGATATATACCGTGGCGTAGCGCAGATCTGGCGAAGTAGCGGCAC
>JAZDNR010000074.1:0-2185 GCA_043799475.1 Parcubacteria group bacterium | reverse complement strand
AATAAATACAGTCGAAGATCTGCCCTCTCAGCGCGACTACCGAGTTATAAACATTAAGTCGCTTAGCCCGGAGGGTGGCTAGTAGGGCGAGATCCGGTTCAATACACTCGACCATGCGCCCTGCCTTTTTAAGTGGTAGCGCAAACGTCCCCAGTCCTGCTCCAAAATCGAGACAGGTCTGCTGAGGCGCTGTGGCCCGTAGAACACGCCGAATGAGGTCAGTGGTATAGTTGTGCGCTTCAAGGAGCAGCTCGAGTGTTTCTGTCCCCGTATAGTGAACTGGCATAGATTCAGACTGTAACGGGACAGACCGTTAGCTGCAACTTATTTTGACGCTACGCCTAGTTGGGCCTACCCTGGCAGCGGATGAATATCAAGATCGGCATAGTGGGTCTGCCCAATGTCGGTAAATCGACACTCTTTAAAGCACTCACCAAAAAGCAGGTTGAGGCGGCTAACTATCCCTTTACGACAATCGAGCCCAATATTGGCGTTGTCGCGTTGCCGGATGAACGGCTGGAGGCTTTGGCTAAACTCTCCAAGTCAGTCAAGGTTGTGCCGACGATCGTTGAGTTTGTCGACATCGCAGGACTGGTGCGTGGGGCACACAAGGGTGAGGGCTTGGGCAACAAGTTTTTGTCACATATACGTGAGGTGGCGGCTGTGGCCGAGGTGGTCCGTGTCTTTGAGGATCCAAATGTGACACACGTGCACGGAAAACTCGATCCCGCTGACGATATCTTGGCCGTCGATACCGAGTTAAGTTTAGCTGATCTCGAGACGGTTTCTCGTCGCCTTGAGCTCACTGCCCGATCTGCTAAATCAGGTGCAGTAGAGGCAGTGCTTGAGCATCAGATCTTACTTAAACTCAAAGCGGCCCTCAACGCGGGCCAAGCCGTTCGAAATGTATCACTTAATGCTGAAGAGGGGCCAATCGTGCGCCAACTAAGCTTACTTACCAGTAAACCGACCATGTACGTGACAAATCTCTCAGAGGAACAATACTGTGATCCGATCAAACGGCAGACATTGGTCGCCTCTCTCAAGCTGCCACCCAAGGCCATCGCTGTACCAGTGTCCGCTAAGATCGAATCAGAGCTGGTCGAGCTTGAGCCGCCAGATCGGGCGGCCTTTCTCAAGGAACTAAAGCTCGACCATTCGGGCCTCGACGATATAATTAAGGCTGCTTATCAGGTGCTGGGCCTCATTACCTTTTTTACGACCGGAGAAAAAGAAAGCCGCGCATGGACAGTACAAAAGGGTGCGCGGGCGCCAGAGGCGGCGGGTGTGATCCATAGTGATTTTGAGCGGGGTTTTATTAGGGCCGAGACAGTCTACTGGGAGGACCTGATCAAGGCCGGTGGTTATGTGCACGCCCGCGAGTTAGCTAAAGTTCGCTCTGAGGGTAAAACCTATGTCGTCAAAGACGGCGACGTCTTTGATTTCAAGTTCAACGTGTGAGAATCAAAAACTTATTAAAGCGCTTAGTCTGGGTACTCGTGATCGCAGTAGCGCTCATTGGGTTTGGTTTTTTAGCAGTCTGGCTCAAACAAGATAAAAATTGGGATCTCTACAATTATCACTTTTACAACGGGTACGCTTACCTCAACGGCCGTTTGAACTGGGATGTACAGCCTGCTCAATTGCAGACCTATCTAAACCCGATTATTGATGTTCCTCTGTATCTGTTAGCGACGCACCTAAGCGCACGCGTAACCGCATTTGTGATGGGTGTCCTACATGGTTTCAACTTTTTGCTTCTTCTCGGGATCAGTTATGCAGCTTTAAAAAAAGTCTTTAAGAGTGCCGGTGTTACATTTTTGTGGGCGCTCTCGTTAGCGCTGGTCGGCTTTATCGCTCCGACCAGTATTGCGGAACATGGAGCTAGCATGAACGATAACACCGTTACGATTCCCTTTTTATTCAGCCTGTGGTTGCTATTGATCGCACAACGTAAAACGCAAACCAAATGGCGCTGGTTGCTGGTAAGCGGTGCCGTCGCGGGCCTCGCCTTTGGACTTAAACAGTCCATTGGCCCCTACATCGTTGGGCTCGGCGCTGCACTTGTTATCACATCGCAGACTTGGAATTTTTGGCTACGTCGCCTGGGCTCATGGACGCTGGCCTTTGTAGTCGGATTCTTAACGATCAACGGACATTGGATGCTTACCCTCTGGGAGAACTT
>JAZDNR010000071.1:0-5993 GCA_043799475.1 Parcubacteria group bacterium | reverse complement strand
GGCGTGTGACGACCACCTTCCTCCTTTTTGAGAACGTAGACCTCTGACTCAAACTCGGTGTGTGGTGTGATTGATCCGGGTTTGGCCAACACTTGTCCGCGTTCAACCTCATCTTTTTTAGTACCACGCAGCAAAACACCGGCATTATCTCCGGCCATACCCTTATCGAGTTGCTTGTTGAACATCTCGATACCGGTTACGACGGTCTTGCTGGTTTGACGCAAGCCTACAATCTCAACTTCATCGTTAAGGTTGACTTCACCGCGTTCAATACGACCAGTTACGACCGTTCCGCGGCCTTCGATCGAAAAGATGTCCTCAATTGGCATCAAGAACGGTTTGTCGGTCTCACGCTTGGGCTCAGGAATCGACTCATCCAAAGCCTTAAGAAGCTCAAAGATTGGCTCACAATCCTTGCAGTCCTTAGCGCCTTTTTGTGCACAAGCCAAAGATTTTGTGGCAGAACCACGAATAATCTTAGCTTTGTCGCCGTCGTACTCATATTTTTTGAGCAGGTCACGAATTTCCACTTCAACCAAATCGATCAACTCTTTGTCATCCACCATATCGATCTTGTTTAAGAAGACTACGATTGCAGGAACACTGACCTGACGTGCCAGCAAAATGTGCTCACGGGTTTGAGGCATCGGGCCGTCCGCAGCTGATACCACCAAGATGGCACCATCCATTTGAGCAGCACCCGTGATCATGTTTTTGATGTAGTCAGCGTGCCCTGGGCAGTCGACATGAGCGTAGTGGCGCTTTTCGGACTCGTACTCACAGTGTGAGGTCTGGATTGTAATTCCGCGCTCCTTTTCCTCGGGAGCCTTATCAATCTCTTCAAACTTAAGAGGTTTAGCCAGCCCCTTGGTCGAAAGACACGTGGTAATAGCCGCTGTGAGAGTGGTTTTTCCATGGTCTACGTGACCAATGGTTCCAACATTAACGTGCGGCTTTTTGCGTTCAAACTTTTCTGCCATTTGTGTGAAGTTAGTTAAAAGTGAGTACCGCGAGTGCTTGCCCGGGTAGACCAAAACATAATACGAGAGTCGCCTTTGCCTGTCAACATTCCCGCCGCGCTTGCTACTAGACATAATAGTCGACATTTTGTAAAGTCTGCATCGGTTTCGCTGGTATCGAGTGCACCCTAAATCATCCTGCAGAAGAGTGGAGGAGAACACAGTGCCAAGCCTAAGTCCAAAGACCCTAGTGCTCGAACGTCAAGTTCTTGAGCTGCGAACGCGGGATATGCATTGCAGTCACAAACAGATTGCGTCGCGCCTGGGTGAACCGCTCTGGCGCATACACTATGTCACTAGTCGGCTTATCTCGGCTGGCAAACTGACGCGCCGCACACGTTGCTGGGGAGCGGATCACTCAAGACAGACCGCGGATATTGTGGCCCTGCGATCAAGCAACCTGCCAAACAAGGCTATTGCGGCTGCAGTTGGGATCACGCTAGCCACCCTGTACCTACGTTTGCGCACGCTCCTCAAGACGGGAGAAGTCGCCCGTCGCATGCCTGGCCGCATTGGAACCCCAGCCACACGGATGCTTTCTTTCTGGAAAGATCCAACTTGCCCAAGATTTGTCTGGCTGGTTGGACAACTCCAAAGACGAGTACCTCTTGAGATAATCGGGCGAGAGCTAGGCTGTAGCACTCAAAGGGTCTGCCAGATCAAAGCCGCTATGATTGAGCTTTTTGGCCCAGACCTATTTGAGACACAGTTGCTGACGATACGTCAGGCTGGTAAGCATGCCGGCCTTTCGGTGGAAAAAGTCTATGCTCTTTGTCAGGCGGGCCGGATTACCGTTCAGCAGCGACGCAGAGGCAGCCCCCTCCTGGTCAGCAAGGATCAGATCGAGGTCTTTCGTTCGCCACAAGCCCAGGAGCAAGAGTCCGCCAGGCAAGCCTCCGTCTGAGCTCGGTTTTTCGCTAGACACAGTAGGGTCGCTACTGTGTCTTCTTTTTTTTATGTGGCACTTTAGTCGCGGCAACGAGCCCAACAAAAAGTGGGTGCGGCGTTAAGGGCCGTGATTGAAACTCAGGGTGAAATTGGCTAGCCACAAAAAAACGATTGGCTGGGTTCTCAATGAGCTCAACGAGATCACTGCCCGGATTTACTCCCGCTACAAACAGACCCTTTTGGACTAACTCTGGCAGAAACTTTGGGTTGACCTCGAAGCGATGCCGGTGTCGTTCCCAAATAACATTTTTACCGTAGAGTTTGCGGCTCAGGCTTTTAGAATTAAGTCGACAAGCATAGTGACCGAGCCGCATCGTTCCCCCCAGGTTACGCTCGGCAATTTTTTTGACCTGGTCAGCCATAGTGTGAATCACCGGATACTTGGTGCGCGGATCACTCTCGGTGGTATGTGCTTTTGTTAAACCACAAACGTTACGCGCAAACTCAACAACTGCCAATTGCAGCCCATAGCACAAACCTAAATAAGGTATGTCATGCTCGCGCACAAAGCGAATAGCGCGCAGCTTACCCACGACTCCACGCTTGCCAAAGCCACCCGGCACAATAATGGCATCATATTGGTCGAGCAATTTGACACTACTAGGAGAACTCTCAAACTGCTCGGCATTGATCCAAGTGATCTCGGGCTTACGACCATTGGCCCAGGCACCATGTTTGATTGCCTCGATCACCGAAATATACGAGTCAGAAAGCACAAAGTCACCCGTGCCAAAATACTTACCGACGATCCCGATTTTGACAGGTGTCGTGGCACGCTTAATTTGTCGCACAAGAGCACGCCACTCCTTACCATCACGTTTACGAGGTTTTAAGCCAAACTTCTCGAGTACACGCTTGCCTAAGTGATCACGCTCAAAGTTGATCGGCACCTGGTAAATGGTCGAGATATCAGGAGCGGAAATAATATCGCGCGGACTAACGTTACAAAAGGTCGAGACCTTGAGTTTACGTACGTCGTCTAGGGGTACGGTCGAGCGAGCCAAAATAATGTCCGGTTGGATTCCAACTGAGTTGAGTGCACGCACCGCATGCTGGGTCGGTTTGGTCTTCATCTCGCCCACCATATTGGGAACAGGAAAATAACTCACCAAGATAAAACTTACCTGGCCGGGGTATTTAAGCTTCATAATACGTGCGGCTTCGAGGTACACCAGGTTTTGGTATTCACCCACCGTGCCACCAATTTCAATTAGAACAAAGTCAACCTTTTGATGATGGGCCACACGCTTAATACGCCTCTCGATCTCGCCAGTGACATGTGGGATCACTTCGACGCATTTACCCTCGTAGCCCAAGTTACGTTCGCGGTTTATCACCGACAGATAAACTAAGCCGGTTGTCAAGTAGTTCTCCCGGATGATGTCTTGGCCCAAAAAGCGCTCGTAGTTGCCAAGGTCCTGATCGCTCTCCAGACCGTCCTTGGTAACAAAAACCTCGCCGTGTTCGGTCGGATTCATAGTGCCGGCATCCACGTTGAGATACGGATCAATTTTAATGGCCGTGACTTTGTAGCCATAATCTTTAAGAATACGCGCGGTCGAGGCCGTGGCGATTCCTTTACCTACGCCGGACATAACGCCACCGGCCACAAAGATGAAGTTTGTCTTCATGAGTGCCCTGGAAAGTTTGGCCCTAGACTAGCACGTAGGCCGTACACACTCTACAAAAGTTTTCCCCTGACTAAACGCGACCGGTCCCGGGCAATAGCAACGATTCAAGAATCGTGAGCGCCTGACTGAATTCCGCTTGATCGCGGATATCTTTGCCAGAGCCCTGGGTCGTTTTTTCGCAACTAATCGTGGCAACAAGCTCATAGCCATCTAATTCCACGATAAAAGTCTCTTCTTCACTTCCTATAAAGGCCTCTACCGCTTTACCCTCAAATACGAGCAGGCTGACTGGTACTTCGCTACCAGCCATAGTCACATTCTCGCCCGCTTGGAACTCTCCGGCACCAACTCCTGTCCGACACTGCAGTGTCACTGCATCACCCTTTTTACGAACCCCGACACTAAGCACTACACTGGTATCCTCCGATTGGAACGAAATGATGTTGGGTTCGTCTGGACAGAAGCTTTGTCGCGACACCTCATCAACTTCAGCCATCTCTGCTGACCAATCTTGGGGGTAGTCAAAGACAGAACCGTAGCGTTCTTCGGTAAAGCTTTTTGTGGCTTGCTCGGCCGCTGTTGGTGGCACTTTGATCACACTAGAGCCCGGGTACAAAATCTGTAGTCGCTCTGGGTCAATTTCGCGATCATAACAGTGGCGTCCGGCCGGGTGGTCCCAATTTGTGCTAAGAACAAAAGGTCCGTAAGACTCCATCATTGGGTACGAGCCGTCGCTATAGGCTTGCTCGAGAACAAAGGTTGCACAGAGCCTAAAAGTGAGGCCGTTGGTCGCCTCATAACCATAGGGTGCCCCCGACTCTGGGTCATTGGGAACCACAAAACCAGTAATGTCATTAGCAAGCTCCCCAATATTAGCTGGCAGCTCTTTTTTGGCGCCGTAAAAGTTAATAATTTCGTTTTGGATCGACTGCAGATCGATAACGCGTCTCTCATCATAGCGGCGATCGCGTTGCTCAGTTGGACTACCAGCAATAAAGAATCCAGCCACGATTGTTCCGGCCAACACAACCGAAGTGACAATTGACAAAACACGCGGCAGGAGTGTTTTGGCAGCACTGCGTCGCATATCCCACAAGTAGTAGCCAAAGATAGCGCCGGCCACGATTAGTACCGCTCCAACCTTGAGAGCAAAGCTAGCCGTCAATCCTCCGCTCAAAAAGTTATAGACCAACGTAATGAGATCGATGATGAGCGTCACAGCCGCCACAAAGAGTGTTAGGTAAACCAGCCAGCGTCGTATTCCGAGGTGGCGACGAGTGCGGTCCTTGGCCATCCACTTGCCGGTTAGCCAGGCCATTACTACATAGACCGGCCAGACCACGACCAAAGTGGCCATAGCAATAATAATCGTGTTAGCGGCCTGCCCAAAAAAAGTCGGTAGCTTGGGTGGGTAGATCTGATCAACGTAATCAAAAAGCAACGATAAAAAAGCAAAGGCTGCGATGTACAGCATCAAAAACATCAGCAGATGACTAAAGACGTCTGCCGCGCTGGTGTGCGGCGTGCGTTCTCCTTGTGTTTGGGGTTGTGTCATAATGCTGGGATTATAGCACTGCGCCCGCTAAATCACATTCTCGATTTGCTGGCGCACTGCCTCCGAAATGTCGCCTACGGACCCCACTAAGGTAGCCGTAGTTAGCGTTGCCGCGTGGGCCTCAAGGTAGGTCAACGTTGCGGCGGGGAGAAGATCGACCCGGGTTAGTACTAATGGTGCGTTAGCTTGGGCCGCCGCGTCACCCGCTAGTAAGGCACCAAACAGACCAGACATGCCAGCACTAGCCGTAATAGATTCAGTTTGAACTGCTCCGGGTATAGATGTGGCTTCACCATTAGCGACATAAACCGTTGTTGGCGCGGCGAAAAATTGGCTGTTGGCCTTAGCATTAGTATCGAAGCGATCAATCCCTGCAAAGCGGGTAATTTTTAGATTGGGATAGCGCGCTTGCAGCATGTCCTGCAAGGCTTGCGGTAAGGCTTGGTCGCCCCCCAACAGATAAAGTGTCGTGAGCTCTGCTTTATGCGCATCCAAAAAAGCTTGGGTGGCAGGGTTAAGTGCATTGTTGCTTCTTTCATTAAGCAACTGATAATCCACTTGATCATCCTGAGATTTGTTGCCGGCCGCTGGTCCCGCCGAAAAAGCATCAACTAACGCTTGACCCTCGCACAAATAAGCTACTTGAGTTGGATTGGTGAGCTGTAGACGGGAGATCTCCTCAGCAATGCTCGCAGCTGTGGCTTGGCGGTCCTCGCCGCAATCATGCTCCTGTCCGGGCTTGGTGTGGGCGCCGCTGCGCCAGCCTCGAATAACGCCTGCATCGAGCTTATGCCGCAGCACATCGCCAGCATCACGGGCATGAGGGGCATGTTCCGGCAA
>JAZDNR010000002.1:0-4414 GCA_043799475.1 Parcubacteria group bacterium | reverse complement strand
GCTTTTCGCTAGTTTTGATTGGTACTTCAATCACACTAGTTGCACTACGTGGTATTCCACTTGGCATCGACTTTGTAGGAGGCACACTGCAACAGCTAGAGTTTGAGTCAGCACCGCCGACGCCTGACGCATTGGCCGCAGTAAGCGACCCAATAGTTGGTTTGGCGACCATTCAGCCTACCGGCCAAAAAGGGGTGTTACTGCGTTATCGCGAAGTAGATCAGGTAACGCGACAAAAGTTGCTTGATGAGCTCAATGCAAAATTTGGTAAAGTTAGTGAAGTTAGTTTTGAATCGATCGGTCCCACCATTGGGCAGGAGCTGCGACGTAAAGCACTCTGGGCGATCGCTCTCGTTATACTCGCGATCATCGGATACGTCTCGTATGCATTTCGTAAGGTGTCCAGACCGATTGAGTCCTGGAAATATGGCATTCTGACGATCGTAACGCTCTTTCATGATGTAAGTGTCGTGTTGGGAACATTTGCCCTGCTGGGCATTTTTCGTGGGGCCGAGTTGGACTCGCTCTTTGTTGTGGCGATTCTAACGACTTTGGGATACTCAGTACACGATACTATCGTAGTTTTTGATCGTACTCGGACCAATCTTTTGCACCTAGGAGAGGATCACTTTGAAAAAGCGGTTGAACTTGCCACTAATCAGACACTCGGTCGGTCGATTAATACTAGTTTGACCACTGCGATTCCTTTAGTGGCTCTTTTGCTCTTTGGTGGCTCGACTTTGTTCGATTTTGTATTAGCGCTCTTGGTAGGTGTTGTCATCGGTACGTATTCCAGCATCTTTGTCTCAAGTCCGCTCTTAGTTACCTGGTACCGCTGGAGTGAGAGGCGAAGGCTGAAACGATTCTCCACGAACTAAACCAGTAACTTGACACCCTGTAAAGTCCGTGTTACGCTCGCGGTCAAATGCCAGGGCATAAAATTTTAGACGAAGTTTTACATACGCAAAAAGAGTCAGAGCTGCTGACTTTTGAACCGCAGCGCTATGTAAACGAATTGCTTGAACAGCTCGACAGCCGTGCAAAAAATGTCTTAGCTAAGCGATTTGGTTTAGATGGGAATCGACCCAAAACGCTTGAGAGTCTGGGTAAAAACTATGGTATTACGCGTGAGCGAGTACGACAAATTGAGAACCTTAGTGTCAAACAACTCAAAAGAAGCGGCAGTGCAAATCTAGATCGTGCCAATAAAGTTATTCACGGCACACTCACGGAAGCGGGCGGGGTAATGGAGCAAGAGGCACTACTAGATGCACTACTTAGCGACGATAAAGGCTCAGCCGCAGCGCGCGCCGCGATGCTCTTTTTGCTGACGCTCTCTCCAGAAGTTACCCGTTTTGCAGAAGACTTTAATCAAAAGACGCTCTGGGCTTCCAGCCGGGTCGCGCACGACAGTCTTGTAAATCTTATTGGAATTACTGCGCAAGTCTTAGCTAAAGTTGCTAAGCCCCAGTCGCTGGAACAACTTGTTGCAGGAATTCACCAGGTTCGACCTAATGTAACCGAGGCCGAACTCAAGGCTACTCTCAGTGCCTCTAAAGCAATCAGCCAAAACCCCTTTGGTGAATATGGTCTAGTGGTTTGGAGTGAGATAATGCCCAAAGGCGTACGTGACAAGGCTTACTTGGTTTTGCGCAAAGAAGGTAAACCTCTCCACTTCTTAAAAATTACTGCCAAAATAAATGAGGTTAAGTTTGATCAGCGCACAGCCTACCCTCAAACAGTTCACAATGAGCTCATCAAGGACAAGCGCTTTGTGCTAGTTGGGCGGGGTATCTATGCACTGCGCGAGTGGGGTTATATACCAGGTACTGTTGCAGAAGTCCTTATGCAGATCCTCAAGGCTCACGCCGGTCCGATGGAGCGGGGAGAACTGCTTAAGGAAGTTCTCAAGCGGCGGATTGTCAAGCGCAATACAGTGCTGATCGGTCTACAAGACAAGTCACGCTTTGTTAAGTTGGACGGGCAGCGCTACGATTTAGTCGCACGCTAACGCGAGACTAACCGATGGAGCTTCTCCAAGACATACTGCAGGCCCTAGCTGCTACCCCCCGACCTGTGCTCGAGGCCATTAGTCAAGGATTGAGTCAAATCTGGTTTGTGGGTGTGCCCGTGATGTTGTTCTACATGCTCTATTGGTACTGGAAGGAGTACATGACTGGAGAGTTCATCAAAGATATTCCCTGGGTTAACCTATCAATTACAGTCCCGCCCGAGAGCGAAGAAAGTCCCAAGGTGATGGAAGAGTTTTTTAATGCCATTCACTCCATCCAAACCAACCCGCACTTTAATGACCGCTTTTGGAAAGGCAAGCTCCAGGAGTGGTTCTCCTTGGAGATCTATGGAAAGGACGGGGTGACTAATTTTGTGGTACGCTCACCGGCCTACTTTAAGGATTTGGTCGAGGCGCACCTCTACGCTCAGTTCCCCGATGTCGAAATTCGCGAGGTCGAAGACCATACTGTCGCTATCCCGGACAATTATAAAGGGCAGTGGAAGTTTTTTGGAGCCGATATGGTTTTAGTTAATAAAGACTTTTATCCCATACGGACGTATCCATTTTTTGAGCACCAATTGACTAAACGCATTATTGATCTGATCTCGACGATGGCTGAGGTCTTTAATAAGCTCAAAGTTGGAGAACAAATTTGGTTGCAAATTACTATTCGACCGGTCATGACGAGCTGGTCTGAGAAAGGCCGCCAATTGGCTCGCTCACTAATGGGTCAGAACATTAAGGCTTCGACCCCGGGTTTTTTGGAAGCTATGGCTCGGGCGGGTGACGTAGTTGGCAGCGCGGCTGGAATTGGTGGTGAGGCCGCCGAGACCGGAGAAGAAACGCCCGCGGCACTGTTAATGCCACCCGGTGAGCGCAAGGTAGTTGAGGCCATCGAGCGCAATGTCAGTAAGCTGGCTTTTGAGTTTAAGTGCCGCATGTGGTACCTCGGCAAGGATGAAATTTTCGACAAGCGCCGCTTTAATGCCATGATGGGTGCTTTTAAGCAGTTCAACTCGTACGACATGAACGGTTTTAAACCTAATAAGCGCACCTTTACTAAGGTAGACTTTTTCTTCCGTAAATTTAGGATCACCCAGCGGGTGCATAAGTTGTTAAAGGGTTTTAAAAAACGCAGCTGGGTCATTGGCGCTGAGCCAAAAATCTTGACGTCCGAGTCGTTGGCCTCGATGTTCCACATTCCTCACGGGACTGTTAAGGCGCCGCGTGTGCCACGCACTCTAGCCAAAAAGGGTAGCGCACCACCAAATCTACCAACATTTGATTTGGGCGAGGGTCATTTTGAAAGCAATAGTACCCGAGGTCAGCCATGAGTCCGACTAAAAAAACACCCCCCGCACTACCCAAAGAAATCGCCATGTTCGCCAAGACGACGTTTAGAGGTGAGGAGATTGAGTTTGGTATCAAACGTGATGATCGGCGAAAGCATGTTTACCTCATCGGTAAGACCGGTATGGGCAAGACCACAATGCTCCAGAACATGATTATCGGAGACATCTACGCTGGTAATGGCGTAGCCATTGTAGACCCGCATGGTGATGTTTCGGAGGATATTCTTGACTTTATCCCTGATAATCGCGTTAACGACGTGGTTTACTTTAATCCTGCTGATCTGGATTACCCAATCGCCTTTAACGTATTTGAGCGAGTCTCGGATGAACATAAGGATCTCGTGGCTTCGGGGTTAGTGGGAGTGTTCAAAAAACTATATGCCGAGTCATGGGGGCCGCGTCTTGAATACATATTGCGCAATACGCTGTTGGCCTTACTCGACTATCCACAAGCCACTCTACTGGGTGTACTGCGTATTTTGGTCGACAAAAAATACCGTAACGATGTTCTAGAAAAAATTGAGGACCCGGTGGTCAAGAGCTTTTGGTTGGATGAGTTTGCTAACTACAACGAAAAGTTTAGGACTGAGGCAATCGCTCCAATCCAAAACAAAGTCGGCCAATTTTTATCATCCACAGTAATCCGCAATATCGTTGGGCAAGTCAAGTCAACCTTTGATTTACGCGACGTGATGGACCACAAAAAAATCCTAATTTTGAGTATGTCTAAAGGTAAGATCGGAGAAGATAACGCGGCCCTGCTTGGCTCTATGATGATCACCAAGATACAGCTGTCTGCCATGTCACGTGCCATAATTTCCGAGGCAGAGCGTCAGGACTTTTACCTTTATGTGGACGAATTCCAGAACTTTGCGACCGAGTCTTTTGCTAATATTTTGTCTGAGGCGCGCAAGTACCGGCTCAATCTAACTATGGCTCACCAGTATATCGAGCAGATGAGCGATGAAGTTCGGGCAGCCGTTTTTGGTAACGTCGGTACCCTGGTTGTTTTTCGAATCGGGGCGGAGGATGCGGAGTTTTTGGAACA
>JAZDNR010000017.1:0-7744 GCA_043799475.1 Parcubacteria group bacterium | reverse complement strand
CAATCCGCAGCCAAAACACCACCGTTGTGATCATGAAGGCAACGACGAACCAGTTAGTTGGTTGTATAGCCTCATAAATGAATGAAAGCGGTACTGATGCACCTTTTGTAACTATCGCTGCTCCAATTCCAAGGGCGCGGAAAAAAATCTGTTTGACAACCGCCCACCCCGATATCGAACCGGAGATGGCCGATGCTAATCCCTCGGCACCATTGTTTCCCGCAATTCCATCCGCAAGCAATTGACTTGCGTCTGCAATACTTTTGACAAAAAATAAACCAAAATTGGACAGTAATATTGCGATAACAAGCTTGGGGAGCAGCGATCGCGCAGCGTACGGTTGCCAATCAAAAATAGTTGCTATTGCTATGACCAATAGAACCAGAATGTAAAAGAGATTGACTAGATTTAAAATAAAAATATTCGCTGTATTTATGGCGATATTTACACTGTCACTGAAGAAGATCTTTAGGTCGATTGCCTCATCGGTTAACTCTGCAAACGTCGACATAAGACCCAACGTTGTAAGCTTGTCTTTCCACCAGGCGGAATCCTCTTCCCCCGGAGGATTCTCTCCAGTTTTAACTGGCGCCGTCGATTGTTTTTCGCCACCAAAGGTCGGCACTGCGCTGGCAAAATTTGGCACAATAATCAGTGCCGTAAGCAACGCGATAATAAATATCTTTGTCTTAGGTATCCACATCAGTATTCAGAATCTAAAATTTCATCCAGCATCTGGCCGACAAAGGCACCAATAATCGAGGAGAGCGCTGATTCATTATTAGTCTGAACATCAAAGACCGCTTGCATGGCGCCATCGATCATGGCGGCGTATACCTCACCCGATTGGCCCAGCTCGTCGGTCTTCTCATCCTTCTTAACGAGACCTTTGTTTACCAACAATTCAACCTGTGAAGAAACAGTTGTTGAAACGTAGTTACGGAATGCGTACTCGGTTGCGATCATTTGTGCAGATAGCTCATTGCATCCCACTTGAACATACTTGAGAGTTTTTTCTAAAACGTTTCCATCACCAAGATTGATCGAATCTGGATCGACACAATCATTGGGCACCGGATTGTAATCTCCGTAGTAGTACTGCTTGACCGCGTTTTTTACCGCCGGATCGATGTAGCTGGCAAAAAAGGCATCAAACATGGTGTCGACGTAGCGCAGTGTGTCGTTACCGGCCTCGCCGTAGATGTAGTCCTTGTATTTTTTAACAAACACATCCAACTCATCGAGGATTTTTTCAACCATTTTTTTTGTAACCTGCTGAACCACGATACGTCGGACCTCATCCATAGTGATCTCTTGTGCCTCGGTCTGCCAAAATTGAATCCAGCGGTGGATGTCGGCGTCTTCAAGCACCGGAATGATGGCCTGCGCCTGCTTAGGGCGTGCCAGATCAACCCCAGAGACACCAATCAACAATCCCAGCGCCACCAAGATCGCGACCGTCTGTTTGCCAAATCGGCGCGTAAGTCCCTTAGCACTCATGGCTGTACCTCCTGTTCAACCTCTTGCAGCAATGCACTCACTTCACCCATCACAAAAAACGAGCGTCCTAGTAAGTCGAGGATTGAGTCCGGAGAACCATCCGCATCTAACACTTTTTGTAGGGCATCTTTAGAAGCCAATAAGATACTTAGCGCATGGGCTTGCTCCTCGGCCAGTGACTTGGGAACAGCCTGCTCTGAGAGTTTAGCGATGAGTGTCTCGGCAGTAAGCTTCATGCGCTCAAATAGATCCCGGTTATTTGACTCAACGTCGGTCAGGTACTCTTTGAGCGAGTAACCGGCCGGGAAGGGATTGTTCTCCAGGGCCAGTTTGTAGACCTCGTTGACTTGCCTACGCTCGGCTTCGAGTGAAGTTTCTTTGTTAGTCTTGATACTTTTAATGTCCACGCTGGGCAAGGGTTGGCTGGCGTTGCTAAGCACCTGATCAACCTCAAGGTCGGCAATGCGCTGACCATCTGGCAGAGTTTGTTTGCCCAGCTGCTCAAGCTGATCAGGACTAAAACCCCCTAGCCCACCAATGCTTGCAGCCGGCCCACCCTCAGCTTGCGTGGCGCCGCTCGTATCAACGCCCAAAAAACCAAGCAAGGATTGATCGGCCGCGCTGCCGCCTGTCTTTGACTCATCCTGCTTTTTAGCCTCACCCGCACTCAATTTGCTGGTCGGATCGTAACCGTTTTTGACTTCATCACCGTCTTTGTAGCCATCACCGTCGGTATCTGGCTTGGTGGGGTCACTACGATAGAGACGTTCATCAAGATCAGATAAACCATCCTTGTCGCCATCCTGCGCTTTGATTGAGGCGATCGAATCGCTCTGTTGCAATTGCGCACTCGCGGCCTTGTCATCCTTGTTAGCGAACGAATCCTTGAGACCAAAAGAATCGCCGCCAAAAAAGAATACGCCGGCAAGCACAAGCGCGCTGAGCCCGACAGCCAAGAGAAGTATCTGCGGCCCGTGGGCCACAGCAAATCGTTTCACTTTACGCGGTAACTCCTGCATTTAAAGGAGGGGAAGTCCTGATGAAATCTCTTTTGTTTTGCCCTGTTTTACCCTGTTTTTGTAGCCTTAATTATCCAAGGTCTGACCCCGTCCGTCAATGTGTGGACGGTGCTAAAACCCCCAAGTGGTTATTTAAACTTTTGGCTCAATAAAGCCCAATCTTTGAGAGTGAGCTCTTGTGCGCGTATATTGGGGTCTAATCCAGCCTGTTTTAGCCGCTCTCGCACCTCCACAACCTCTAGATGCAAGCCTCCCGCCAGAGCATTGGCAAGTTTTTTGCGCTTAGCACTAAAACCCGCTTTTACTACTCGCATGAGCGGTTTTTTTTGCGCTGCCAGCACGATCGGTTGAACATGCCGCTCAATCACCAGCACCGCAGAGTCAACTTTGGGCTCGGGCCAAAAAGCACTACGCGAGACAACTTGCATCAACTTGGCTCGTCCAAAAAGAGCAATGGCGATTGACAGGATGGACTGTTCTCCCGGACCAGCCACGATACGCTCGGCCACCTCACGCTGCAGCGTCAGCACCATGCGTTTTGGACTATTCGGCGTCTCGGTGAACAGCTCTAACAAGTACCCCGATAAATAATATGGAACATTGCTCACTAGCACATACTCTTTTTGCCCAAAGAGTTTGGGCAGATTGATCTTGCGCACATCCTCGAGCCTAAGTTCTAAGTTGTTTGCGCCCTGACAAGCTAGGCGTGTGACCTCCAGCAAATACGGATCAATATCAATCGCGACTACACGGCCGACACACTCCACTAATTTTTGAGTCAAAACACCGCTACCAGGGCCAATTTCGAGGACCGTATCACTAGAGACCAGAGCGGCCGCAGCTAAAATGCTGTCGCGCAGCGCCGGATCAATTAAAAAGTTTTGCCCAAACTGTTTGTAGTTGTTGGGCTTACCTAGCGCTGCAAAAGTCTGCTTAAGCTGCCTGACGTCCGTCGGATCAAATTGCTGTTTGGCCAGAACCACTAGCAACCCCAACGGCCACGCATCCCTAGCGACCAGGCCTGGGCAGCGGCATAGATTTGGTCAGTGCTAAAAATATCGCTAGAGCGGTAGGAGTTCCAGCTCTGACTCCACGTCCCGCGACTAAACTGAAACAGTCCCAAGTTGCCGCCCCCATTGTCGGCCCAACGGTATCCGCCACTCTCACAGAGCATTACGCGCATCAACTCGTGCGCATCTTGTCCATACTTTTTGGCCGCATCCATAACAATATCGGCAAACGGCCCAACTACCGGCCCGCTCGTTACAGTCTTGCTGGGTGCTGGCCGAGCCTTAGTCCCGACTAAAACTATTTTGGTTACCGGCTCCTTGATGACTTTCTCCAAGACCAAATCACGTTTGACCTCTTTACCGTTTTCTAGGGTCAGCTTGTACTTTTTTTCTTTGACGCCATCGGCACCTGCCACTTTGACCGCCTCGTCACCAGAGTAGCGACTACTATCGTCCTGCGTTTGCGTCTCAAATCCGATCGTCTCCTGCTCCGTCGTCTCTTTGGTCTCAATCCGGATAACTTCTATTGTCATATTGGCTGCGATGGCGGTCTGCTTGGCGGGTTCTACCCGATCGTCCTCATCCAATATCACCTTTTGCTCCGCCAAAAGCTGTTCCACTGTAGAAGCGCCAGTCTTTAGATCGCGCAGCTTGCCGTCAAATTTTAAAAACACCCCGGGAGCACGCTGAATGTAGATCCGTCCATACCAGGGTGTGGGACTGGACAGTGCCGGGTAGGTTACATCTGGTTTATCAAGCACAAATCCCAGTGCCAACAGAACCTGTCCAACCGAGGCATCCGGTACCGCCCCATTTACACCTGCCGCAGTAGCGTCAACCTTAAGACGCGCTCGGTTCTCGAGCTTGTTATCCACGATGGTTACTTCTCTAAAGGGCCCTCCCGCAACAGATGCTGTGATCGAGGGGGCTGACGCATTCTGTGCCCGCGCTTGCAGAGTTACTACCGCCGCGGTTGTTGCGGCAACCGCCAAGCCCATACCCAAAAGCCTTAGCACTACTCGTGTTAGTCCGTTATTGACGGCAAGATGCATTGTCGCCTCTCATCCTAAGGCTTAGCCAATTTTTTTCAAGGGCGCAAAGTTGACCGAGATGGTCTTGGAGCCGCCCTTCTCAAAGGTGATTTCGACCAAGTCGTCCTCCGTACTAGCCACTCTCCCCTTGCCAAAGCTCGGGTGAACCACGCGGTCTCCCACCGCAAATGGATTTTCTGTGAAATCATCCGCCCAGGGTTCTCCCTGTGAGTCAGTGAGATCTTGGCTCACCCGATCACGCGCCAGCCCAGAGAACTCAATCAACTCATGAGGTACATCCTCAATAAAGCGCGAACGTGTGTTGAGCTGGGACTCGCCGTAGATGCGGCGTGTGTCGGCGTGTACTAGAGTGAGTCGTTCTTTGGCGCGTGTCATACCGACGTAGCAGAGCCGCCGTTCCTCGGCCAGCTGCTTGGGTTCGATGAGCGAGCGCGCGTGCGGAAAAATGCCCTCCTCCATGCCTGCCATATACACCCGGCGGAACTCGAGCCCCTTGGCAGCGTGCACGCTCATGAGCGTAATGGCTTGGTAGGAGTCGTTAAGTGTGTCGGCATCTTGCACTAGCGCGACCTGCTCTAAAAAATCCTCGAGTGATTCGCGTTCTCCTGCAACCGTGAGCAACTCCCGAATGTTCTCGAAGCGCGCCTCGCCCTCCTCTGACCCATCCCGCAGATACTTTTCAAAATCAAATTGACGGATGACTGCCTCGATGATGTCGCGCACACGATAAAGCCGACCCTGCTTGAGTCGTCGCTGGATTTTGTTAAGTATCAGCCCTAGCTCGCGCACTCCAGCCGCTCGAACTGCATCCAATTCATTGTTGTTGGGAGCATCCAGGGCCGACTTAAGAATATCGCCCTCAAAATCCACTACGGCCGCTTGCAAAAGTCGCTGGCGTGTCTTGGGTCCGAGACCCCGCGGCGGCGTATTGACCAAACGCTCAAAGGCCACCACGTCTTTGGGATTCTGCAAGAACTTGAGGTAGGCCAAAACATCTTTTACCTCCTTGCGATCATAAAATTTAACGCCCCCGACAATGCGATAAGACAGGTGGGCGCTAAGGCAAGCTTCCTCCAGTGGGCGGGATTGGGCGTTGGTGCGATAGAGCACCACAATGTCATTTGGTCGTAGATCTTTTTGTAAGGTTAAGGCTTGTTGAATTTCTTTTACGACAAAACGCGCCTCGTCCTCCTCATCCTGGGCACAGTGAACCTGGATTAGTTGGCCTGCTTGGTTCTCGGTCCAGAGTTTTTTATTTTTTTGTCCCTCGTTTTTAGCGATGACGGCTCCAGCTGCATCCAGAATACGTTGCGTGGAGCGGTAGTTTTGCTCGAGTAAGACTACCTTGGCATCCGGGTAGTCACGTTCGAACTCTAAAATGTTGCGTACGTCCGCTCCGCGCCAACCATAGATGGCTTGCCAATCGTCACCTACCACCGCTACATTACGACGTTCTCCTGCCAGGAGCCTAACCAGCGTGTACTGAGCGTGATTAGTATCCTGATACTCATCAATATGCAGATAGCGAAAACGCTCACGGTAGCGCGCCAGAATTTTTGGGTCGTCCTTAAAAAGTTGCGCCGTTAGCATAAGCAAGTCGTCAAAATCCACGGCATTGGCATCTTTGAGTTTGGCTTGGTAGAGCGCGTAGACCTTGGCGACCACCTCTTCGATAAACTCATGGGCGTTTACTTTTGTCTGCTCGGGTGTGCGCAGCTCATTTTTGGCTTGTCCAATTAGTGCCAACAGCATGTGTGGGTTGAACTGCTTAGGATCGAGCTTGAGTTCTGCTAAAACACTTTTGACAACGGCGATCTGGTCCTGCGCATCATAAATTGCAAAGTGCGACTGGTAGCCGAGCTTGGTAATCTCCTTGCGCAAAATCCGCACTCCGAGCGAGTGAAAAGTCCCAATATAGGGCAGCTCCGCCGCCCGGACACTCATGCCATCTTTACTTTGTACGTAGGCACCCGACAGAAGCTGTTTGATTCGCTCACGCATCTCGCCAGCCGCTTTATTGGTAAAAGTGACCGCCAAAATGTTACTTGGGGCGATGCGTTTTTCGGTAATGAGGTAGGCGATACGGTGTGTAAGAGCCTTAGTTTTGCCCGACCCCGCCCCCGCCAATATTAAGAGCGGTCCCTCCGTGTGGAGAACCGCCTCACGCTGTCGATCGTTGAGCCCGGCCAAACGCTTCATGAAAAACCACACTATCACAATTGAGTGCGCCCAAAGTCGTCCACAGGATTTATTTATTATTCAAGAAAATTTAATCAGTTTTTAAGCCCACTTTGTTAGCAATGTCTTGTAAACTACTAACTACCAATGTCCATGTCACCTCAGGCACAACTCGCCACCAAAGTTGAACTCAAGCGCGCCATTCGCTCGGTCGAGCGACGCATTAACTATAAAATTAATAAACAGACCGAGAGGCACAACAAGATCCACGACAAGATTATCGAGAACATTCAAATGTTTGCCGATCACTTTGACGGCAAAATCGACCGCGTCGAGACCTCACTACACAATCGTATCGATGCGGTCGAGCACAACTTAGGAAACAGGATTAAAGAATCAGAAAGTAGGGTAGAGGCAAAACTCGGCAAAAAGATTGATGAAGCCGTTACGTCTATCCTGGGTGGGATAGAGACCCTACTCGGCACTAACGGCTCAAAACTTGCTGCAACAAAAAAATGAAGGGCTGATTGCACCGAACCAGCCCCCTGTACACTTCCCCTGCCCCAAAGCCTACCGTTTATAGGTCTTACCGACGACAAGCGTGCTTGTGCCGACACTGGACAGCCACTCCTCCTTGGGCACCTGCACCAGTGGCCGACTATCCGGACTCGTGACCGCGTAGACCAGTTGCTTGATAGTGCTGCCGTGTTTGACCTCTGGCTTGACGCGCGAGTACCACGAGATACCAAAAGAACTTGGGTGATCCGTCTCGCTCACTTTGGCAACAATTGCCTCGAGCCGGTTCTCCTCTGTCACCCTAAAAAGTGTAGTGCAGCCCGACCATTGCCGTACCGCGACTCGATCTAGACCTTGTGCCGCTTCGATAATAAGTGTCATCTCGCGATCATGCAGCGGCTCCAGTGTTAGGCTGAACTCAATCTTGTCACCCGGCTCCACTAGGCCTCCGTCGAGATCTTTGACTGTC
>JAZDNR010000005.1:0-3528 GCA_043799475.1 Parcubacteria group bacterium | reverse complement strand
TCACTTTTAAAGTCAATGACTGGGCAACCGCAGGCCATCATCTCGCGCGGGATGCTGGAGTGATTGGTGAGCGAGAGCACCAGCCCTGCACTGGCTCGCCGATAAAGCGCCCCGAGCTGACGCGGAGTAAGTACCCCGACTGGCTCGTGTGCAAACGGCACTGTAATACCGGCCAGGTCTGAGCCATATAGCACAATGCGGGTCTGGGGTCTTAGGCTTTTGAGCTCACGTAGAGCGTTCATTGAGAGTTCCCAACCGCGTCGTGGTGTGACTGGGCGGGCATAGTGCACCACTAGATTAGGGTCACGCTGTTCTCCCGGGGTAGGCGCAAAGTACACGGCATGATCAAAACCTGGCCTAAAAGCCTGCGCGGGCATGTGATAGTCGCGAGTAAGTTTTGTCGCGAGCCAGGGGCCATAAGTGATGCCCATGAACCCCATTCGGTAGGTGTTTTCCGCTAACACATAGAGCGAGCTCATGGCGTTAAACCAGGGTTCAAAATCTTGGACAAAGTAGAACTTACGGGCAGCATTAGTGGTCTCATAGACCGGATAAGCGGTCTGCCAACCTGTGGCAATGAGTGCGTCGCAGGGACGCAGCGCGGCTGGTTCTAGCGGGCCCGACCCGAGCAAAGTTACTGGCGCATTGATTGGTCGATACTCACGCAGAGCCGCCCTAAAAGATTCAGACGACTTAAACTTACTCTTGCCAAAGACGTAAAAGTGCTGGTCGTGTCCACGTTGTTCGAGCTGTTGAGCAAGCGTATAGATAGTGTTGTGTCCCCCGCTGTTGCCAGGATCCATATCCGGAATAACCCAGTTAATCTTGAGTGCGGTGCGTGGGTGACGCTTAAGCGGTCGTTGGTTGTAAGCTGATTTATCAGGTGTTAGTCGCACCGAGGCATAGTAGGTGTAGTTCTCATTAAAATGACCGCGGGTTGGATCAGCCGCATACGAGAGCGTGCGCCGGAGGGCATACCACAAACCGTGGCGCTGCTGTTCTCGCTTAAATTTGCCGTAGAGTCCCTGGAGTTGCTGCATGGTCTGCTAAACTAGCGCACCTTAGGCCTTTATTAAATGGGCCTCGCGCGAGATCCGTTTTTGTAGCCAGTGGGGCAGTCGCTCCATACGAGGACCAAGATAGCCGCCCAGTTGCCGGGCTTTGGCAAGTGCCACGACGCGTGGCGACCAGAATATCTTTTGCCAAAGCGAGAGCCGCGGATCAGCCAGCAGCGCCCGTTGATTTTGTTGGCTAGCGCGCGCTATCCGCAGAGGGAGTTGCCAGACATGTCGCACTTCGACATGCCCAAAGGCCCGTTTTAGTCCGAGCCACTCGTCGTTATAGCGCTTAAAAGATTCGATGATCCCAAAGTTGTGCGAGTGGTACACAGAGGCACGCGGCTCATACACTTTGTACCAACCGCTCTCGAGTAGATCACGTGCCATGAGTTGGTCCTCGCAGTAAGCTACATCTCTAAAGGGACATTTTTGCCAAGCGCTTCGTCGCACTGCGGCGTTAGCGTCTGAGGAGAACCGCATCAATCCATCGCTTACTGGTCCGACCCGATCAACACCCGGCGCTGGGTTGGTGGCATAGAGTGTGGTTCTCCCGGCCACGGCAAATCCAGCAAAAAAATTTAAAAGATCAGCGCGCATCACGGGGTTAGCATCCGGTCGCGGGCGCTGGGGACCAAAGACTAGCCCGACTTTGGGGTTAGCAAATGGTTTAGTGATTGCAACCAGCCAGTGGGCGTTTGTGGGAGAGGCATCGTGGGTAAGCAGAACTATAATTTCGCCGCGCGCCTGGCCGGCCATGAGGTTACGAGTCTTGCCGTGTCCATACTCTGCGGCTGGGATTTGTATGAGCTGTACTTTAAAGGGAACGCGCTCTGCAAATTTAGCGATACGCTCGAGGGTACCGTCTTTAGAGCCGCTATCACAAATGATGACCTCAAAGTCGACCTGGTGTTGTTGCTCAATGCCACGCAGTACGTGTTCAAATATTTCTCCCGCATTTTTGGTGGGCAACAGAATCGAGACCAAAGGTTTTGTGAAACTTGCAGAAGTGCTCATGTCGGCAATTACTTTAGACAACATTTCCGAGAAGCGCCGATTTGGTCGGCATGAGCTCGAGTCCGCTGCGGTTCCAGTAGGTCCTGTAGGCTCGATAGCCTTTATAGAGCTGCCAACGCAGCGCCTTGGTAAACCAATAATACTGTAAGGGTGTAAGCGATTTGGTAGTAGCACGGTTCATTAATGGTTTGAGCCAAGCCATGGCATAACGCGGTAGTCCAATCATTAGCAGCGGGTGTTTACCAAAGGAGAACTGAGCCCGCAGATTGGGGAACTTGGCTAAAAAATATGCTAGTGAGCGTCCGTTATTAAAACGCTTGCGCAAAAAATCGTTATAGGTTGGGCGATAATCGTGCAAGGCCTGGGCATTTTTGCAGTAGATCATGCGTTCTCCCCGCATCTCGAGACGATAACCCAGGTCGATATCCTCAACACCGTACACGGTAAAGCCCTCGTCAAAGCCACCCACGCCACGCAGTACCTCCGCACGACAGCTCACGTTGCCAGTGTAAAAGTAGAGGTAGCTGGCGTTGCTGGGGTCGAGATACTTAAAAGTATTTTGATCCTCGCTCTCTTTAAGGTAACGCAAAAAGCGCTCGTTGCTTTGTTCCCAGTTAACGTCGATGTGCCCAAGAACACTGCAGCTGCTTTGCGCATGGCCCTTGAGGTGTTCCTGGATAAGTTGTTTTGCCGCCAAAATGTCGTCATCAATAAATAGGATGAGTGGCGCGCGGGCCAGACGAATACCCTCGTTGCGAGTCGGGGCCGCTCCGGGTCGGCGTTGATAAGCGTAATGCAGGGTTCGGTAATTCTTGGCAAGTTGTTTAAGCACGGCGGCAGTGTCGTCTGTGGAACGATTATCGACCACGATCACCTCATACTGCTCACGCGGGATGGATTGGTTCATAATGTGTTCGATGGTCGTGCCAAGATGCTTAGCACGATTAAATGTCGGGATTACAACTGAAATAAGTGGCTCGGTCATCGTAGTGGGTGGTAGTCCCAACCATAAAAACGGATGGCCCAATGAGACGCACTGTGACGAAGGTCGCGGCGGCGGCGCAGCAGGTGCACTAGGTGCTTAGTGTGTGTGACGAGGGCTCGCAAGACTAGTTTGCGGCCAATAAGATCAGTGTGTCGATCCAGCAAAGCAAGTTTAAGCATCTTAAAGATATGATGCGTATACTTGCCCCAGCCACCATAGAGCAATCGCAGCATCAGACCGTTACGCATACCCAGGTAAAAGTCTTTTTGCCCGCCTTTATTACAGGTGAACCCCTGCTCGTGCCAAACTTTAGCGCGTGGCTCGTAAATGCAACGGTACCCTTTAGCCCACATACGCCAAGAGAGATCAACGTCTTCGCAGTACATAAAAAAATGTTCGTCAAAAAGACCGCTACGTTGTAATGCTCTGCGATTGATAAGTTGTGCGGCTCCGCTGCACCAGGGTGTCTCC
>JAZDNR010000093.1:0-2811 GCA_043799475.1 Parcubacteria group bacterium | reverse complement strand
ATGATGTCTCCCACATGGAGCTTATCAAAGAGTTCTTTCTTTTCTTCGAGCTGCGCGGCCTTCTCTGAGAAAATTAATTTTTCCTCGGCCGGATCAGCGTCCAAGATCTTGAGTTTAAAGGGTTGACCCACAAAACTTTGTAATCGCTCTAAGATGGCTTGCTTGTTACCATCCTCAACGCGCGGATAATGCTCAATCGTGAGTTGACTTACCGGGATGAACCCCTGCACGCCTTGGAAAATTACAATCAGCCCGCCTTTATTAGCATCCAAAATCTTAAGATCCAGCACTTCGTTGCTGGCCATTTTTTCCAGAATCGTTTTCCAAACGCGTTCACGGCCGGCCCGCCGAAAACTCAATTCCACATCCCCATTTTCGTTTTCAAGTTCGACTACCGAGGCTTCAATGGTGTCACCCGGCTTAAGCTTGGAATATTCATCCAGTTCATCAAACAACTCGCGTCCACGCACAACACCGGTACCAAAACCTTCGATCGAGAGTTTAACCTCATTGGCCCCACGATCAATCACCTTAGCTTTGACCACATCGCCCGGGTTTGGTACTGCAAAAAACTTTTGCTCCGTTTCAAAGAGCTCCTGCATCGAGCTGGTGTCTTTGGGCAGCGCTACTTTGATAACTGGCAGATTGGGTAGCTCGCGCTTTTTAGAGTGCGCTTCTTCCTCGTAGTCACCACCAAAACTCCGACCCCGCATGCGACGACCTCTGAAAGAGGGACGCAGGCGCGCGGGTGCGACTGCGGCAAGGGCCGCCGGAGCACTGGCGGAACTTTTATCAATATCGGATTGGAGTTTTTGTTCTGAAGGGTTTGGACGAGCCATGTGACAAAATATAAAGCGGCCGGTTTAGTGATTAACGCTACCGGTGGGCAGCTAGCCTCTACACACCGCTAGGGCCTACGCAGACCGCAGGCATTAGATTGGGGTGAACCTAGCGATCTTTACGATGGCCGTCAAGGGGCTGGCATAGCGGTATACCAGTACACTCGCGGAGCGGTCCGCTCGCGTTCTGGTCGTACCGCTTCACAAATCTGCTTAGCGAGTGATCGTAAAGGTTGTCAGAAACAGGCAGCCGACGATGTTGCGCTGCGTACTCTGGTCCGAGTCGCACTGGCTTACCAGATAAGACTGATTGAATTGTTCCTCAAAGAGATAACCTTTATAGGTTGAGCCAGCCGGATCTTTCTCGAGCTCGCGACCTTCGTAAGCGGTAAGTTGCATCCCCTCGGTGCCATTGACGGTTAGAGTTTGTTCCTCAACTAAGTTGACTTGACCTGCCCCAGCCGCCTCAGTTTGAACTGCACTTGGTAAATGCGCGGGCCACTTAAACAAAGCCAAGCTGCGCTGGTCTAACCCCTGCGCACTAGCTGATTTATACACGTATACTATGCCAGCCGCTTCTTGTTCTCCTGTTTTGTAAAGGCCTGCTGCAAAAATTACATCATTGTCATTGAGTTGCACAAGATCGCTCTTGCTTTGGAAAGTTCGCACTTGGTAGTCACTCGGATACTTAAAAGAAAAGTGAAATTCTGGCGAGGTGAAAGTGCTCCAGCCAGCTGTTTGTGGGTCAGGAGTAACACCGCTCACGGTCGGAGCCGTGCCACTGCCAGGAGTAGTACCCGATGTACTCGGAGTGGTTGGGGTCGTCCCCTGCTGTAATTGTGTAATCTCTGTCTCGAGAGCGGCCACGCGCGATTCCAACTGCGCCTTATCAGCCTCAGTTTGATCAAGCTTAGGCTGAAAAATCAAAAAGTCCCCCAAAAAATAACCCGCCGCCCCTCCGCCGAGTAATCCAACCAAAAAAAGTACTAGCGCCATAAGCCAGTTAGTGCGTGTCTTAGGCGGCGGGGCCACGTGTTGTGGTGTACCAGCGGCCGCATTCTGCTGACCGGGCAGCGAGTATAGGTTTGATGAGTAGGGAGAGTAGGGAGTGGGTTGAGGAATCGTCATGGGCAGATTGTAGCATGACCAAACCTGACTAGCCCGTGGCTAGCCCGCCAGCGCATGCTAGAATCACCCCATGAATATCACGTGGTACGGCCAAGGCATGGTTAAGTTAGTCGGCAAGACTGACCAAGAAATCACGCTCGTTTTTGATCCTTACTCTGAGCGTGAGACGGGGCTCCGACCACCGCGTCCTGAGGCCGACGTTATTCTCATTAGTGCGACCCGTCCAGAGTCAGCTAACCTCGATACTATCCAGGGCCAGCCTGTCGTCCTCAATGCCGCCGGTGAGTACGATGTCAAAGGTGTCACCGTGCGAGGCATCCCCTCCTTTCATGATGCAGAGCAAGGCAAAAAGTACGGAGAGAACATTATCTATGTAGTACAGCTCGAGGGCATCACTTTGTGCCATCTCGGGTGTCTCGGGCATACTCTTACCGAGCGACAGGTCTCCGACATTGGCGACGTAGATGTAGCCTTTGTTCCCATTGGTGGTGATCGCACCATGAACACCAAAGCCGCCATCGAGGTGGTCGGAGAAATCGAGCCATGTATTGTCATTCCCACGCACTACGCTCTCCCCAAACTCAAATATAAGCTGGCGGCAGTAGCGCCTTTTTTGAGAGAGATGGGCGCTTCTAAAGTCACCCCCGAGTCACGTCTCAAACTCAAAAAGTCGGACCTCCCCAAGGAGGAGACCCACGTTATCTTACTAACTAAGGAGTAACATTTAAGGAATAACATCTTATGTCATTTGTTCCCCCTACAAATCAAATCCTAGTACCAACCGTAATAGAAAAATCGCAGTTTGGTGAACGCGCCTACGACATCTACTCGCGCCTCTTGCGAG
>JAZDNR010000089.1:0-2729 GCA_043799475.1 Parcubacteria group bacterium | reverse complement strand
TTGCCTGCCTTTTGCGTATCTAGCGCGTAACCAAAAATCGACATGATCATCCAGATCTATGAAATCAGTTCTCCCGCTGAAGCGCGAGCGATCGCGGGGCTTGGTGTGGACCATGTTGGGATTTTGGTAGGCGATGGGAGCTTCCCACGAGAGTTATCGATTGATCAGGCGATCAAAGTAGTGCAAGCGGTGCCCAAGCCAGCCAAGGCCAGCGTGCTGGCGCTTTCTTGTAATCTCGATTTCATCGTAGAAATTGCTAAAAAAACCAAGTCAGACATTTTACATCTAGGTGCCTTGCCAGAGTTGCTTAGTGTCAAAGATGTCCGAGAGTTGCGTCGGCGGCTGCTCGGGTTGCCAATAATGCGTAGTATTCCCGTCAATGGCAAGGAGAGCGTCGCTCTAGCAGCACAGTACGATGGCGTCGTCGACTATCTACTACTTGACACATACGACCCAATAATCAAGCAATTTGGGGCAACGGGTAAAACTCACGATTGGCAAGTTAGTCGCGAGATTGTAGAGAACGCCCAGCGCTCTAAAGTCATACTTGCTGGGGGTTTAGGGCCCTCCAACGTGGCTCAAGCCATTCGGGTTGTTCGCCCCTGGGGCGTGGACTGTAAGACCAAGACCGATCGGATCGGATCACACGCAAAAGATCTTGCCAAAGTAGCCGAATTTGTGTGTGAGGCTCGAGCAAGCCAAGTCCATGGTTAAATTACCGGTTAGACGCTCTCAAGCCTCATATCTGCGCAATTTTATTTTTGGTGTTGAGGATAGCCTGGTCTCGACCGTAGGGCTCCTGTCGGGTGTGGCCATTGCCGGAGTTGCAGAGCGAACCGTTGTACTTGCTGGAGTCGTCCTTATCTTTGTCGAAGCTTTTTCCATGGCGACGGGCAGCTTTTTGGCGGAGTATAGTACTGCTGAATACGTCGCCCAGCGCAAGACCTCGGCACGTCGACCGTTAATTGACGCGATAATAATGTTTTTCTCGTATTTTGTGACGGGTTTTTTACCGTTGCTCCCGTACACTTTTTTACCGATTCAAGTGGCTTTTTGGAGTTCGATCGGCGTAACACTGGTCGCCCTGTTTGTACTTGGCGCGGTAGCCGCCAAAGTTTCTAAAATTCACCCCTTTAGGAACGGTCTCAAGGCACTGATTATCGGTGGTCTGGCTGTCTTGCTGGGTGTGGTTATTGGGCAATTCTTTTCGCTCTGAGGCGGGTGAACCGGCGTGCTTGAGTTATTGCGTTTTACTAATTTAGGAAGAATCCCAGAGGTTGAACACTTTGTGTCTACACGTCGGGGTGGTGTAAGTACGGGTCCCTTTGCCTCACTCAATCTAAGTTTTACGGTCGGAGATTCACAAACAAATGTCGAGGAGAACCGACGGCGACTGGCCAAAGCCCTGGGTAATAAATTATCGGATTTGATCTTCCCCCTAAGACAGTTGCATGGCGTGGGAGTGTGGCAGGTACGCCAAGCGGGGGAGCCCGCCCCAAAAGCTGACATACTGGTGACGCAAAGGCCTGACATTATGCTCTGTGTGCTCTCGGCTGATTGTGTACCGGTTCTTCTTTACGATCCTGTAAAGCGAGTAGTGGCTGCGGTACACGCTGGCCGTAAGGGTTTACTCGCAGGTGTCATTCCGGCGGCGGTCACGTATCTTAAAACTCATTTTGATACCGAGCAAAAGAATCTTATTGCAGGACTTGGTCCGGCGATCGCAGCGGCACACTATGATCTGGCACCGATCGACGTTGCACTAGTGCGTCAAACTTTTTCTCAAGCCGACCAGTTGTTGCGGCCCACTCGCCAAGGCTGCGCCACCTTTGATTTATGGGGCGCGGCTGAACAACAATTACTTGAGGTTGGCGTTAGGCAAAATTCCATTGAGGTCATGCGACATGATACTTATGTTGACCCCGAACACTTTTTTAGTGCACGACGAGAAAAACCATTTGGCTGTATCGCCACGGGTATCATGTTGAGGTAGCGACAACAGGGACATCGCGTGGTACGTTCTCGCTAGTTCCTTCAACATCTGTCGCTAACAGGAGCTCACCGTGAACAAGACACTCGCTAAAGTTGCGCGAGAAGTTGCACGGGTTAAGCGTGCCCGAGTCGTTGTCCGCATGACCGACAAGGGCGTCGTCATCACCCACAACGTTCGCTCGCGCATCAGCCTAATCGTCGTGCTGGGACCAGCCACGATCGAGGGGGAGCGAGTCAATGAGGCGCTCCTAGTAGAGATCGGGGTTGGATATGCTCAACCTTACAGTCGGCTTTATCCACTTCTGAAGCCGATTAACCGCTGCGGGGTTAGACGCAAAGACCTACGTCAGCAGAGACTTCTTTTCAAACTGCGGCCAAGGCGTCTTAATTTCGCTCGCCGAACTACTGCGCAGGGGCTCTCGCCAGAACAGTACCTGGCAGTAGCTCCGTACCTCTTTTCGGCCATCCAAGAAGTCGCCGATGCCTCTATTAGGCGTTGGCAATCTGGGCCTACCGCACGGATCTGGACGGGTCGCTCGTACTTCCATCGCTCAAGTTGGAAAACCGGTGGAGGCGGAGTAGTCCGAGAACGTGACTGAGGTGTCCCCCATATACTAGACAGAGTTTCTACGAGGGGCTTTCATTAAAACCATATGACCCAACACATTACCCAGAGCCTCAAAGACCAGGTGCTGCTGGATATTAAAAATGGCAGCAAAGTAGTCGAGGCGGCCGCT
>JAZDNR010000040.1:0-19680 GCA_043799475.1 Parcubacteria group bacterium | reverse complement strand
GTTAGACGCTCGCGCTCGGCCTTGGTGTGGTAGTTAATCTCAATGCGCCCGCCCTCCCCCAAACTAACCACGCGCACGCGCGCTCCTAGTGCCTGGCTGAGTTTGCGACCAATCTCGTCAGCCTGCGGATCCTTGGGCGAGAGTGTCCGGCGCTCAGCATGACGCACCGTTCGTTTTAAGAGTTCCCGGACACGCTGTTCAGTTTGCCGTACTGAGAGATGTCGTGATTCGATCTCATGCAACAACGTTACTTGGTCCTGACTTGATAGAGCTAGGAGCGCGCGGGCGTGCCCGCTCGTGAGAACTTCGGCAAGCAAAGCACGCTGTACCTCGGCCGCCAGGTCCAGTAAACGCAAACAATTAGCGATAGTCGGTCGCGCCTGACCAAGCTTACGCGCTACTTGTTCCTGACTCAGGTTGAACTCGCGCAGCAAGCGACGCAAGGCCTTAGCCTGTTCGAGCGGGTTGAGGTCTTGACGCTGAATGTTCTCAATAAGAGCAAACTCAAGTTTTTCGAGATCATCCGTTTGGCGCACCACCACTGGTACGCGCTTGAGGCCAGCCAGTTCAGCTGCGCGTAAGCGTCGTTCTCCCGCGACAAGCACATAGTGACCCGACTGACGAGTTGGACTAACGATCAGCGGCTCTAAAACTCCGTGTTCACGGATTGAGCCGGCCAACTCCTCAAGCTCTGGCAATTTAAACTGTTTACGCGGCTGAAGCGGGTTAGGAGCGATACAACCCAAAGCCAACTCGGTTACACCAGCAACCGCAATAGGATCCGGCCGTTGAGTGCGTGCCGTTTTACTGGGGATGAGTGCTTCGAGACCACGTCCTAAACCAAAGGCCATGGGTCATAGTGTAAAAAACGTTTGAGCCCTTGTCGAGGTCTCCCCCGAATACTGACAAATTACTGGTTAGAGGCCAGCTCGGCGGGTTGCGAGGGTTGGGAGAGTGTGGCTTGCTTAGATTGCCAAACGGTCTGAATTTCCTGAGCGAGCGCGCGGTAAGCGCGAGCACCCTTGGACCAGGGTTCGTAGGCTAAGATTGATTTGCCATAGGAGGGAGCCTCAGAGAGACGCACGTTGCGCGGGATCTCTGTCGCAAAAACGCGACCAGGAAAAAATTTACGTATTTCGCGCACTACGTCAGCTCCCAGTTTAGTACGTTTGTCATGAAGTGTGATGACGGCGCCCAGTATAGCGAGACTGGGCTTAAGGTTCCCCCGCACCAACTCGATAGTGTGGAGCAATTGGCCCAAACCCTCTAGCGCGTAATACTCGCTTTGGACTGGAATAAGTACCTCGTCTGCCGCAACAAGAGTGTTGATGGTCACCAAACCAAGACTGGGTGGCGCATCCAATAAGACCACATCGTAATTAAGTTGAGTGCGTTGCAGGGCTTGCTGCAGTCTGAACTCTCGTTGTGGTGCCTCGACGAGCTCCACATTCGCACCCGCCAAAGCCGGAGTGGCAGGGATAAGTTGCAAGTGCGGCTGTTCTGTTTGAACAATAAGAGACTCAAGCGCTGTTTGGCCGAGCATGAGCTCATAGGTTCCCTGCTGAGTTTGGTCTGGCCTGACCCCGAGGCCACTGGTGGCATTGCCCTGTGAATCGACATCAATAATAAGCACGCGCATACCTGCGGCCGCTAAGTAAGCTCCCAGGTTAATGGCAGTAGTGGTCTTTCCGACCCCACCTTTTTGGTTGACCAGAGCGACAATGCGGGCCATGTGGCAATAGTACACTATTTGACGCAGAGCTAGCAGACGAGCACAATCCGCTCACGAGAACAGGCCGGAGTGGCGGAACTGGCAGACGCGCACGACTCAAAATCGTGTGGAGTAATCCGTGTGGGTTCGACTCCCACCTCCGGCACCAGTAAAAAAGTGTCTGAAACAAGAATTTGAGTTGGGCCGATCCTGATGTTCATAATGAACTCTGTGACCCAAATAGTATCAATGTTGACTATAAATCCAAAAAGTGTAGGCTAAACGACCCTTTTTAAGGGACGGTACCTTACCATTGCTGCTGGTAGCGCATGCCGCACGCCATCATCAACGGCAGATTTTTTGGGCAAAAGGAGCGTTGAATGAAACACATACTAGCCATCCTAGTGGTCAGCTGGCTGTCGGTAGTCAGTGCTGGGGCCGAGCCTAAGTTCAGCTTTGGCTCGAGCCTATTGAGTCAGTATCTGGGAGGCAACGGCGCAGTCTTCCATGACAAACCCGTACTGCAGTCCAACCTGACAATCAGCGGATCGAGTGGTTTCTATGTTGACCTGTGGTGGTCAACTGGCCTGGACGATAGTAATTTCGACTCCAACTTTGGGGACGAGGCTGATGTCACGCTAGCCTGGGCGGGAGAACTCGCGCGTATAGGGGTAGACCTCGGCGTGACATACATCACCATCTCGCCGATCGACAATCTCCCGCAGGACGACTTAGTCGACTCGTTCATCAAGATGAGCAAGGGCTTCTCCGTAGGGCAAAATAGCCTGAGTCCGTACGCCAAGTTGGAGAAGTACCTGTCCCAGTCGGACGCCCTATTTGGAGGCGGAACACACCTCAGAACAGGGATGACTCACTCCTGGCAGTTCAATAAGGCCTGGAATCTCGGACAAGATTTCTATGCCCTACGTGACTTCGGTGCCTTTGGAAACGATCCAGGCTGGCTCGGGTCTTACAGTTTAGCTCTCAACTGGCAGGCCCGGAAGAACTTGAGCGTAACTTTACTCCGGGCCAAGGCCAGCGATGCCCTCTCGGGCATGAGTGACCGAGACCTAGAGTTAGCTTATGGCTGCGGCGTGAGCGGGAGCTTTTAGGCTCGCAAAGAAAGGAGCAACGTGCTGATCAAAACCCTGTTGGTCGAGGACGAGCCCAAGGTAGTCGTAGCAATCCTTCGACAATTCCCGGAACTTTGTGGCTACGTGACCATTGTCGGCTCAATCGAAGCGCTAGATGAGGCCATGGAGGAGAAGTACAACTTTTTCCTGACAGACAAGGACATCGTTGGCGGGCCCACTAACTCCAGGTGGTTCCAGATGAGAGGCAGAGTGATGGACAAGCGGCGCGTCGTTTGCATGAGTGGTCACTTCACTGATACGGACCTGGACCGCGCGAGAGAGTGTGACATCACGACGGTCGATAAAGCCGACCATGGAGCATTGCAGGCCGCGATCAAAAAGGCCTTTGCCTCCTTGCAGGAGTGATGGCCATCCACAATCCCGCTCGAGGTGCTCTCGAGCGGGATTTTTCTATTGGTCTACCCCCGGCAAGGGCATTTTTTGCGCAAAGCTGCGTACCTCAGCCCGGATTAGCACTAGCTTTTTTTGATCCTGACTTGCTGCAATCGCTGCCGCTATCCACTCTGCCACTAATGCCATATCTTTGAGAGTCGCGCCGCGTGACGTTATTGCCGCCGTCCCCAGCCGAACCCCCGACGGATCCATGGGTTTACGCGGATCGCCCGGAATCGTGTTTTTATTGGTCGTAATACCAGCCGCACTGAGCGCCGTCTCGGCCTCAGCCCCGCTGATTTTTTTATTCCTTAAATCAACCAGCAGCAGATGTGTGTCAGTTCCCCCTGACACTAGATAGAACCCCCGCTCCTGTAACTTCTGTGCGAGTGTTTGTGCGTTTGCCACCACCTGCTCGGCGTACCGCTTAAAGTCTGGTTGCATTGCCTCGTTTAGAGCCACCGCAACCCCAGCAATGGTGTTCTCATGTGGTCCCCCTTGTAAACCAGGGAAAACCGCCTTATCGATCTGTTTGGCAAACTCGGCTCGGCACAAGATTAGGGCCGCGCGCGGGCCACGCAGGGTCTTGTGGGTTGTGGTTGTAACTACATCGGCGTGTGGCACAGGACTTGGATGGATACCGGCGGCAACGAGGCCGGCTACATGAGACATGTCAGCCACGTGATAGGCACCGACCGACTTGGCGATGGCCGCGACGCGCTGCCAATCAATAATACGCGGGTAGGCCGTAGCACCCGTAATAATGATCTTGGGTTTTTCGGACTTAGCCAGCTGCTCGAGAGCGGCATAGTCAATCAAGCCTGTTTTTGCCTCAACTCCATACTGTACGGCCCTAAAGAATTTACTTGAGGCACTGACTTTGTGTCCGTGAGTCAGGTGACCGCCGTGAGTAAGTTGCAAACCAAGAATAGTCTGGCCCGGACCGGCTAAACCCAAGTAGACCGCCAAATTAGCGGGAGAACCAGAGTAGGGCTGCACATTAGCGTGCTCGGCCCCAAAAAGTTTTTTTGCGCGATCGATAGCAAGCTGCTCGACTTGATCAATCACTTCGTTACCGCCGTAGTAGCGCTTGCCAGGGTAGCCCTCGGCGTACTTGTCCCCGAGAATCGAGCCAACCGCATTCAAAACTGCTTTGCTCGGGTAGTTCTCCGAGGCAATCAACTCAAGTCCCTCACGTTGTCGTTGTTCCTCCGCCTTGATCAATCGAGTAATCTGCGGATCACCCTCGGGTCTACTAGACGTAAACATAAACATGAGCCCCAGTATTGCTTAGGCCTTGGGTTTGTTCAACCTAAAGGCAAAGTAGAACAAACTAGCTACGGCGGCGGCCACAAAAGCTCCCACAAAACCGGCCCAGGGTACCACTACCAGCAAGATTAAGAGCATCACTATTTTGCCAAGTACCAAAGTGCCCTCAAAAGCCACCACCTCAAGCATGACGTGGTTCTCCTTGGCATCATCGTAGACACGCGAATACATGGGAACATAAATGAGGCTCTTGCTGGTACGATAAACCGTATCAATCCCCAAAATGGCCAGCGGCATAATAAGTAAGGGCCGACCGATCCAAGAGAGCGTGTTGAGTACCGCGCCCCAGCGGTACACCTGGGCCCGCCTACGCTCGTCGCTCCAGCGCGCCGCAATGGTTGTCGCAAGCACGGTCAGAGCTGTGGCACTCGCCACGAGCGCTCCGAGATTAAAGGCGCTATTAACCACCAGGTAAATAAAGATCGGCCAGAGCGTCATGGCGACGAGTTCTTCACCAAAGCCTAACGCGGTTACAAGGTTATGGCGGTAGGTCCGTGAAAAAATGTAACGTATCTGCTCAAGCCAGCGCAGATCTTTTGGCTTAAAACGTTCCGGCGTGGTGAACATGGGGATGGCTGACAAGAGCGTAACAATAATGACAACCGTGTAGAGGACCGTAAAGTTGCTGACTGCCACGATGAGCCCCCCAATTAGTGGTCCGGCCGCCGCCGTGACATTAGTGATTACCTGTACAACCCCAATCTCTCGCCCCGTTTCGCGACGTCGCGAGTAGCGGGCAAAGTTAGCGTGGTAGCCCGGCCACCAAAATGCTTTTTGCAGCGCGTAGAGTAGCGGAGCGATATATAAAAAAATTGGCGCCGCCGGAATCGCAATGAGCGCCAAATAGTAAGACACACTAAAGAGCAACCCGATGGTCATGGTGTGTTCAAACCCAAAGCTCTTGGCCACCCTGCCACCCACTGGCAATAACAAAAAGTACGGCAGGTAGACTGCCAGATAAAAGAGCACGATCCCTGTGAGACTGACACCTAGCGTATAGAGGTAAACGGGCTCAAAGATGTTCATCATGTTGAGCCCAACCTCGTAGAGAGTGACCGTCGTCAAAAATTCCTTAATCTCGCGACGCGGCCTAATCGTGTATTTACCTAGCTCCTTTAGCACGTAGATAGCTTAGCAGCTAGCCGGAGAGGAGGTTAATCACACGATCTGGCACATAGACCACCCGCCCGGGTGCTTTGTCCGCCAGGGCCCGTTTGACAGTGGGTAGTTTAAGGGCCGCTGCTTTGACAACTTCTTTAGGAGAACCACGCTCGAGTTCAACTCTCCCGCGAAAACGTCCATTCACCTGAACAACTACTATGATTTTTTTTGTCGTGAGGACTTTTTCATCATAGGCTGGCCAGGGCGCTAGTTGCACTGAGTCACGCTGCCCCAGGCGTGACCAGAGTTCCTCCGCAATATGTGGCGCAAAAGGATGCAGCAAAATTACCAAACGCTCAAAAGCAGGCTTGGGCACTTTGGGCAATTTAGCCAGGTGATTAGTAAACTGCATCAATGCGCTAATGGCGGTGTTGTAGCGCAGCTCCTCGATGTGCTTAGTAACAACCTTGGTCGTAATGTTGAATTGTTTGACAGTGGCCTCGTCGGGGTCGCTGCTTTTGCTCAGCATGTATTGCAGGCGCCAGACGCGCTCCAAAAAACGCACTAATCCGGCAATACCGCTGGTGCTCCAGGCTTTCTCCTGCTCGAGTGGCCCCAAAAACATTTCAAAAAGTCTCAGAGCATCTGCGCCGTTACGGGCAACAATCTCGTCCGGATTAATAACATTGCCGCGTGACTTGGACATTTTTTGACCGTCGTCAGCCAAGATCGTGCCTTGGTTGCGTAGCTTTACAAAAGGTTCACTAAAACTGAGCAGCCCCGCGTCTTTGAGCGCTTTGACCCAAAAACGTGCGTAGAGCAAGTGTAATACGGCATGTTCTGCTCCTCCCACGTAGATATCAACCGGCAGCCACTTGAGCGATTCCTTGGTCCAGGCCGCTTTTGTATTGTGCGGATCGGGGTAGCGCAAAAAATACCAGCTGGATCCAGCCCATTGCGGCATTGTGTTGGTTTCACGGCGCGCGGGACCCGCACACTTAGGGCAAGAGACCTTGACCCACTTGGCGATGGCCGCCAGCGGTGATTCGCCAGTACCGGTGGGCTGATATTTTTCTACCTCGGGTAGACGAACCGGCAGCTGTTCCTCGGGTACCGCTACGGCACCACACTTTTTGCAATGGATGATTGGAATTGGTTCTCCCCAGTAACGTTGCCGGGAGAACACCCAATCCCGCAGTTTATAGTGTGTGGCAACGCGCCCCTTAGCCTGCTTGGCTAAAGTTTGTGCGATTTTAGTGCGGGCCTCTGGGCTAGTGAGATTGTCAAAAGAGGAAGAGTTGACCAAACGGCCGTCCGCAGTAAAAGCACGCTTGGTTTTTTTATCAAAGGTTTTGGGCTGCGGTGTACCAGCCGCATCCGGCTCTACGACAACCTGGATGGGCAGCTGATGCAGGGTGGCGAATTCAAAATCGCGCTCATCATGCGCCGGGACCGCCATGACTGCACCAGTGCCGTAGCTGGCCACCACATAATCCGCTACCCAGATCGGAACCTTAGCGTTGTTGATTGGGTTGACGGCATACGAGCCCGTAAAGACCCCCGTTTTTTGCTTAGAGGTGGTACGCTCATGCTCTGGTTTTTGCAGGGCGGTTGAAATGTACTGGAGCACGGCTGTTTTTTGCGGGCCCTGCGCTAGTTCCCGCGCTAATTCATGCTCAGGTGCAACCACTAGGTACGTGCAGCCAAAGAGCGTGTCGGCTCGGGTAGTAAAAACTGTCAGACTGCGATGCGCCTGCGCTGCATCAGTCAAAGCAAACTCGACCTCGACACCTGGGCTACGGCCAACCCAATTTTCTTGCATGTGAATAATCTTGGCCGGCCAGTCCAAGCCTTTGAGGTCGTCGACAAGACGATCGGCGTACTGAGTAATCTTTAACAACCACTGCCGCAATTTTTTTTTGCCAACAATGCTGCCACAGCGTTCACACTCGCCCGCGATGACCTCTTCGTTGGCCAAACCAGTTTTACATGAGGGGCACCAATTAATTGCCACGTCGGCCTCATAGGCCAAGCCGGCTTTAAATAATTGCAAAAAGATCCACTGGGTCCATTTGTAATACTCGGGCTCTGACGTACTGACAACGCGGCTCCAGTCATAGCTAAACCCGAGCTGCTTCATTTGCCGCGTAAAAGTAGCAATATTTTTTTGTGTTGTTTTGCGCGGGTGAACCCCGCTCTTTATGGCGTAGTTCTCAGCGGGTAAGCCAAAACTATCAAAGCCGGTCGGATGCAAAACTGCAAAGCCCTGCGCGCGATAGTAACGCGCCAGAATATCAGCCGCGGTGTAGCTCTCGACGTGACCAACGTGCAGTCCCTTGCCCGAAGAATACGGCAACATATCCAGCACATACATTTTTTTGCGTCTGCCCGCCTGGGCCGGCCGCACAAAAAGTTGACTCTCAGCCCAAAATTTCTGCCATTTGGGTTCGATTTTGGCGGGCTGGTAGAGCTCGCGTCGCGTCTTATTACTGACTGTTTTGGTGGTTGTGCGTTTCTTTTTCATCGGGTAGACCAAAGAGACGTCGGGCATTTTTAGTCGTCGCCTCGGCCAGTTCAGAGTACGAGATACCTCGCAAACTAGCAATAAACTGCCCAATAGTGGCCACCTCGGCCGGTTCGTTGCGTTGGCCGCGACGCGGTTCAGGGGTGAGGTAGGGCGCGTCGGTCTCAAGCAACATGCGCTCGAGTGGACAGGCTTTGACCGCCTCACGCAGCAACTCAGTGCGTTTTTCAAACGTCACCATTCCTCCAAAGGCCACATGCAGACCTAGTTTAAGGGCCTGGTCGAGTTCTGTCGGGCCTGCCGCAAATGCGTGCATAATTCCCTCAAGCGGTTTGCCGACCTCCTCGATCAAGGAGAACAACTCCCGGTAAGCCTGTCGACAGTGCAGAATCACAGGCAACTTTTGCCGTTGTGCCAGAGTGAGCAGGCGCCGCGCGGCGGAGAGTTGCATTTGCAGAGCACCGTCTTTGACATCCAGACCAAACTCGCCCACGGCTACCACAAGCGGATCGGCAGTTAGGCGCAGCAATTCACTCTCCGCTCGCACGAGCGCCTGCTCACTCGCGGAAACCGTAAAATGTGGGTGCAGTCCGACTGCTGCGTAAACATTGGAGTATTCGTGGGCCAGTTTAACTGCGATTTGACTGTCCTCTAGGTTGCTGCCCGGATTAATCAGCGCGACAACTCCCGCCGTCTTGGCTCGCTCATAGACCGCCTGACGGTCTTTGTCAAAGGCGTGATCGTCAAGATGGCAGTGCGTATCAATAACTCTAGGAGATGTTTTCATATTTTTTTACGATCCACTCAGAAATATATCCCTTGTATTGTTCTTTTTTCTCTTGCGGAAGTGCCGCGTATCCCGAAATTATTTTACGGCAGCTCGGGGCACCGCACCCACACTGGAATTTCCACCAACTATCCTCGATCATTGCATAATCGAATGTCAGCTCTTCTCCTAATTCAATGTCTCTCAAAGCCACTAATGTGAACACGTTTTTTATTCCGCAGTTGGGTTCACAAGAATGATTAATAAACCGCGCCTCATTTTGCGGATTAACCCAACTATTGGGCCCACATTGCACGGCGTGGTCATCGGTATACTCGCCAAACGTACGCTGTCCTTCTTTGAGGTGTAGAATAGGACCTTCAAAAGTAAGCACTATTTCCCCCTGTTGGATCAGTGCACTCGCAAAGAGACCGCGGCCAAATTTTGCATTATTAACAACAATTTTTTTGCTCAGCATCTTTACGGTGTATTGGCTGCCTCGATTTTGACGAAGAGATTCTCCGGGCGCGCTACGCTTGAGCCGGGGTGGAGCGGCCCGGCGCGTTGTTCGACCAGAGTGCCCCGCTCGAGCTCAAAGACTCCGACGATACGCTCGGCAGTGGCGGGAATAATCGGCTGGAGATGTAAACCCACGAGCTTGACCGACTCGAGCAACGTCCGCAAAACACTAGCCAACTTTTTGGGATCAGACTTGGCGAGTATCCAGGGCTTGGAGACGTCCACAAACTGGTTCGCCCAAGTAACAAAACGGTTAAGAGCGCTGATGGCGTCATGAAAGCGCAACTCTTCGATGGCCGCATCGTATTCGTGGATAAATTGTTCAGCCTGCTCGATATAATGCCGATCTGGTTTTGCCTGCGGAACTTTAGATTCGGCAAACTTTTGGGTCATGGTTGTAACGCGTGCAACCAGGTTACCAATGCCATTGGCGAGCTCGGAGTTGTGACGCTCGACAAGTCGTGACTCGCTGTAGTTACCATCGTCGGCAAACGGAATCTCAGCGAGCAGGAAGTACCTAAACGCCTCAAGTCCATATTTATTAACTACGGCAAACGGATCGACCACATTGCCAAGCGATTTGCTCATCTTGCGGCCTTCTACGCGGATGTGCCCGTGGCTGTAGATCCGGTGCGGCAGGGCTAGTCGCGCTGACTTGAGCATGGCCGGCCAGAGCGCCGCATGAAAGCGTAAAATTTCTTTTCCAATGATTTGAACATCTGCTGGCCAGAGTCGCTCAAAGGTGGGCGTGTCCTGCAAAAATCCGCAGCCCGTTAGGTAGTTGGTCAGCGCATCAAACCAAACGTACATGACGTGCTCCGGATCGCCCGGGACTTCTACACCCCAGGATAGTTTGGCTTTGGGTCGACTGATGCTCACATCTTCGAGACCGCGCTCGACCAGCGCATAAATCTCGTTAAACCTCCCAACCGGCTGAACAAACTGTTTATGTTCATCCAGGTATTGCTTGAGCCAAGAGGTGTAGCGTGACAAAGCAAAAAAGTAGTTTTCTTCCTCGACTAGCTCTGGCTTGGTACCGTGAATGCAGCAGGTTCCCGCCTTGCCTCCCGCCTCATCAGCTTTGCGGATCTCACTCGGCGCCAAAAACGCCTCGCATCCGACACAGTACAGCCCCTTGTACTTTTTCTTGTAAATGTCGCCAGTCGCGTCGGCACGCTTCCAAATTTCTTGAGCAACTTTTTTATGTGTCTCTTCGCTTGTGCGCACAAACTCATCCGCGCTGATGCTCAACGTGTTCACGAGCTCGCAGTAACTCTGTGAGATTTCAGCGCTGAATTCTTTGGGTTGCTTGCCGGCTTTTTTGGCGGCACGCGCTATTTTGGTGCCGTGTTCATCTGTGCCGGTTACAAAACGCACCTCAACCCCTTTAAGTCGGTGATAGCGTGCCAATACATCGGCTGCTAGCAACTCAAAAGCAAAACCGATATGCGGTTTGGCATTGACATAGGCAATTGCTGTGGTGACTGTGAACTTTGACATGAGATGCGTTACTTGCTGCTAGCTATGGTGCGGCACAAAATCTTTTGGGGCAAGCACTAGAACAAACTCCCCCAGACGCGGTAGCTGCTTGGGTGTACGGACGGCGATGGCACGCGCTGTATCTACAATAGATTGCTCGTGTAGCTTAGTGAGCTCCCGCGCGATACAGAGATAGCGCTCCGGCACGAGTTCTGCCAGAGTGGCAAGAGTTTTTTCGATGCGGTGAGGTGACTCGTAAAAAATGACCGCGGCTGTCTGGATGGCGAGCTGCTTAAAAAAAGTCTCACGCCCTTTTTTGTGCGGGACAAAACCTTTGTAAACAAATTGGTCCATGGGGAACCCCGAGATGCTTGCCGCGGCAATAGCAGCATTAGCACCTGGTACCGTTTGCACAACGTAGCCGGCTTGGCGTACGGCCGAAACAATAACGCCGCCCGGGTCGTTAATACCGGGTGTGCCAGCCTCACTTATGAGCGCCGTGTTTTTGTTTTGTTCGAGTGCTTCGATGACACGCTCTGTGGCAAAGCGTTTACCGGGTTCAAAAATCGAGATGATGGGCTTTTTGACTCCCAGAGGATCCAGCAACTTTTTGCTGGCGAGCGGCTTTTCACTGACGATCAAATCCACAGACTTGAGAACTGTGCTCGCTCGCGCCGATAGGTCTCCCCGATTTCCGATGGGTGTTCCGACGACAAAAAGTGTAGCCATAGACGTTACTCTGCCAGACCCCGTAAAAAAAGGAACCCCCGCCAAAAGAAATCATCTGACAGGGGTAGGGACTAGGGCAGAAGAGCTGCGGTGGTGGTTGGTACGTCGGATCTTGGCGGCACGCTGGATAGCGGGTCGCTTATAACCATTGAGTCGCATCTGGGCCGAGGTAAAGGCCCGCTCAACTTCACAGAAAGGGCGACCAAACATCGCGGCGATTTGTGGTAGCGGCCAGTCATCTCCGTCCGCCATACCGAGCCTGAGCTCAACTATCCTGAGCTCGTATTTTGATCCTGACAGCAGTTCAACCCAGCGGCTTGGGACCGGTCGCGGGACACGCAGCCGGTTGACCGCGTAACGGGCCCGCATGATCTCTGGAGTAACTGAGACCCCGGGCTCGCAGCGGTAGCAAACCAGGGCATCCGGCCGTCCAAATACTGCCTCGATCGCAACACGGTCATCCGCATCAAACTTCTCGTCGAACAGCTTACGCTCGATCTCTTCACGGCTTGGGACCGGTCGCGGGGGCAATTCTGGCAGGTTAGCATTGGACGTCTCGGTTGCCTCCAACACCGCCTCGAACAACGCATCGAGATCAAGGTCAACCGTTGCCGTCGTGGTGGTCATCGCAACACCTCCTCTCTCTTTTTCTTTGGCAAGGTGCCATCCTTAAACTGAGGATGCCCTTTTTACCATAAAAAATGTCCCTTGTCAAACCACGAATTTGACATAGAATGGCGACCACGGGCAGGTACCGAAGTGGTCAAACGGGGCAGGCTGTAAACCTGTTGGCTCACGCCTTCGGGGGTTCGAATCCCTCCCTGCCCACCAGCAGCCCAGGAGAACTGCTTGTTAGACGTGGTTAGTTTGCGATTTTAACTTGGGTGTACTGGCGTTTACCGATACGTAGTAAAAGCGTCTCTCCACTACGAGGCAGTGGGTCGTTAATTGAAATAGTTTTCCAGGTGTCGCCCACGTGTAGGTGGATCCCCTTTTGCGTAAAAAGACGTCGCACCGTCGAGCCCGAAGAAGCACCAGGAACTTTGAGGACCAGCACGAGCCCTACCCAGTTCTTAACTTTTTTAAGACTGATCGCAATCGATCTGATTTTTTTGATGTCGGGCTTTTTTTGAACAATGCTTTTATTGAAAAATTCCTCAGCTTTGTTGGCCTGATCGACCGTATTGAGGTCTGCTACAATAATGCGTGCGAGTGTACGTTTGAGATGCAAAGGTTTGAGTTCTCCCGACTTAAGGGAACGCGCTAAGGTGCGCCACTGGGCCTCGCGAATATCAGTTAGCAACTTAAAGTATTGTTCAAGCAACAAATCAGGAATGCTCATTATTTGGCCAAACATTTCCTCGGGTTTAGCCTCGAGAGCGATGTAATTGTTGAGCGACTTGGACATCTTGAGCCCTTGGCCACTTGTACCAACAATTATCTCAGAAGTTAAAGCCGCTTCTGGCTCGAGTCCGTTAATTTCCATAACCCGCGCAGCGTCGTAGAAATTAAGCAGCTGGTCATCGCCGCCAAACTCCAATTCGGTTTTTAGCTCGATTGAGTCTATCCCTGTCAGGCTGGCATACAGAAGTTCAAGCCGCGTAACTGAGGCGCGTTTTCTAAAATCCTCTCGTTGCATGGCCGAGGCCACCGTCAAACCGCGGATCATTTTAAAAAACTCCCTAAGTGGCAATTTGGCTAACCATTCACTATTGCGTCGGATGGCTACGCGCTTGAGATCAATAATACGTCCGGCTTGAGCTTCGTAGGTTGTTAAATTTTTCTCGACTTGTTGCTCAGTCAAAACAAGACGCTCCGCGATACGACCGGCAGGATCCCCAATCAGAGCGGTAAAATCGCCGACAACCAGCGTTACTTCGTGCCCCATTTTTTGCAGTTTTCTGATCGTCACCAGCTGAACCATGTGCCCGAGATGCAAGTCTCGCCCGGTCGCATCAAAGCCAACTTTAGCGCGTAGACCTCGCCCAGCTTTATGGACCCTCTCGAGATATTTGAGAAGTCGTTCCCCCCCCACTATATGCTTGGCGCGCTCCTTAAGAATCTCAAGTTGCTCGTGGGGTGCGAGATCGCGTAAGTCAGGATGTTCGAGAAGGTCTTGTTCGAGAGCACGAAGGTCAATCATTGCTATATGGTAGCAGAGCCGCTCGTTGAGATTGCACACAAGCGTCTTAGGGCGTAGGGTCGGGCTATGTTTTTTGGGGTTCACCTGTTGACGGGTGCGGCCGTGGGTGCCGTGGTGCCAGATGTACGAGCAGCTGCCGGACTAGCGCTATTCTCGCATTATGTCATTGACCACCTGCCCCATTGGAACTATCTGCCGCGTTATCGCAGTCGCTTTGAGGATGTCTGGAAGATGAGCCTCGAGCCACTTATAAGCCTCCCTCTCTTTGGAGTGCTGGCCTGGTGGCGCGGCTGGGACATCAACATCTTGCTACCTGCTTTGGTCGCAATCCTCCCAGACATATTAGAGGCTGCACAGTTTCTTTTGCGCTCAAGGGTCTTGGGCTGGCACACGCGCTGGCACCACTATGGGCACTGGCATGCCCGCTTAGTCCCAAGTCTGCCGGTTTTGGCCGCGTTGCTATTTTTAGTCGGTTGGCTCTTGCCCTAGAGATTGCGCCAACAGCGCGCTAGCGTCGCACCCGCGCAAAACGTGAGCGCGAGAGTGGTCCTTGCTCAAAGATGTCTTTGCCGAACTCGACCAGCGCTATAGTCAGCGGCACGGCCAGCAACAATCCGATCACTCCAGCGAGCTTAGCGCCAATCAAGAGCACCAGCACGATCACCACAGGATTAAGCCCAATAGTGCGCCGCAGCAAACGTGGCACGATCAGGTGCTGTTCAACCTGATTAACGACCACGTAGAGCACCAAAACCAAAATCGCTTTAACGGGGCTATCTGTCACGGCAAAAAAGAGGGCTGGCACGATCGAGACAATCGGACCAACAAATGGCACAAACTCAAGCAGACCGGCCAGCAAGGCCAAAACCAATGCGTAGGGCACGCCAATCAGCGCTAGCCCGATATAGACCAGGGTTCCTACAAAAATACCCAGCAAAATATAAGTGCGCAGCCAAACTCCCAACTTAGCTTGGATGCGCGAAGTAAGGTCCGCCACATAATCGCGCTGCGAGGCCGGCACAATAAATTGAAAGAACTTTTTGATCCCCTTTTCTTCGGCCGTGAGGTAAAAAGTCAATACGGCAATCGAGATCACGGAGAACACGCCCCCAAAGAAGCTCGACACTGTAGAAAAAATCCCACCGGTTGTACTGCTCAGGGTCTTACCGATCGAACTAAACAAATCGCGCAAACTATCGGTCAGTTGCAGGTTGCGCGCCGCCTCCTGCAAACGCTGGTAGAGATCGACCCGCTCCTCCGTAAAGTACTGCGGCAACGCCCGCGCCAACTCACTAACCTGCTCAGCAATCGGTGGGATAAGTAGCGTCACCACACCAGCAATAATCGCGACGAGCAAAACAAAAATCATAAACACTCCCAGCGAGCGTGGGATCTTGTAGCGCTGTAGTAGGTCAACCAATGGATCGATCGCCGCTGCCAATATCAAGGAGAACAACGCGATCACCACAATATCCCGGATAACCCACAAAAAAGCGACTACCAATAAGATAGCGACCGTCTTTACGATCGTCCCAGTGGTAATGCTAATAGTCTGCGGCGGTTGTTGAGTCGGGTTCATGGCTCTATGGCTGTATTGTAGCGCATCCAGGCCCTCTGCGCCTACTTTTGGGGTCAGGCAAACTTCCGGAGGAGCCGTTCAAACGGCTTTTTATCCTTGAATGGCCCAATAACTGCCAGGGTGAGTTTGCGCGGGTCCATGATCTCGCGGGCCGCGTCCCGTACCTGCTCACGCTTAACCGCCCAAATCTTATCCTGCGCTTGCTTGAGTGACTCAATTTTAGGCATAAATAACGCTTGCTGGGCGATCCAAGCGGCATAGTTATCCGTCTCTTCGAGTTCCAGCGCTAATTGTCCCGCCAGATATAACTTGGCACGCTTAAGTTCCTCAGTCGTCACCAAGGTGCGCTTAACCCGGGAGAACTCCTTGAGAATATGCTCGAGGGCATGCAGAGTTTTTTGAGGATCAGTCCCGGCTCGGGCAAAAAAAGCACCAAAGTCTTCAAAATTTGTAATTCCCGTGCGGACGTTATAGGCCAAACCCATTTGCTCACGAATGATCTCAAAGAGTCGTGAGCTCATGCCAGACCCAAGCACCCCGTGCAACAAGTTGAGATGCGTAAGCCTTGGGTGCGTATAGGCAAATCCAGGAAACCCGATGCAGAGCTGCGTTTGTTCAGTCGGTTTTGTAAGTAGCGCCACTTTAGGCGCAGTCTGAGACAGTGAGCAAGAGAAAAAAGGCAGCCGCTGACGAGACTTGAGTTTGGCAAAGTACTTTTTAGTTAGTCCAAGTGCTTTACTAGGTTGAACATTACCAGCCACCGCCACAACCATGTTGCGCGGGTGGTAGAACATGCTCCAGTAACGCCGCAATTCTGGCGAGGTCATGCCAAGAACCGAATGCCTAAAACCAATAATCTCGCGGCCCAAAGCGTTATTGCCAAAAAGTGCCGACTCAAACAGGTCACCAAGATACAAAATGGGATTATCGAGATACATGCGCCTTTCCTCGCGGATCACGCTGCGCTCGCGTTTAACTTGAGCAGAAGCAAACTTAGAGTTGAGCAGGATGTCGCCCAGCACATCAAAACTTTTGGGGAGGTGTTCTGCCGCAGTCTTGATGTAGTAGCCGGTATACTCTTTACTCGTGAAGGCGTTGTACTCGGATCCGAGACTATCGAGCTCGCGCGTAATGTCTTTAGCATTGGGACGACGCTTGGTTCCCTTAAAAACCATGTGCTCTAAAAAGTGCGAAATGCCTGCGATACGGTCCGACTCATAGCGCGAGCCAACCTGATACATGACTAAAAGCGTGACAGCGCTGGCACCACTCTCGGGCACAGCAAAGAGTCTTAAGCCGTTTGCAAGTGTATGATGTACAACTTTTTGCATACTGAGCGCGCATTGTAGCACAGCAAAAAAATCCCCCGCAGAACCGAAGTTCTGCGGAGGTTGTGGGGATGGCCGACCTAGAGGGCTGACCGTCTAGCGATCGGGATCGTCGGAACCCTCTTTCCCGTCGGGCTGGCGTGCGGGAGCGCCCGGCATGTCCTGACCGATGATCTTGAAGAGATGGTCCAGCAGATGAGTCTGCAGGGTGGCCAGGGCGGTGGGGATCAGAACGACCTTCCAACCCTCGCGGAACCCCACCTTTTCGGTGGTGTAAACCCTGCTGTCGGTGCCAGCGAACTGAGCCATGAGCTCGTTCCAAAAAAGGTCCGTGAGCAGCTGGGACTCGAGTGCGAGACGTTCTGACTCTAGGACGGCCTTGGCCATCTCGTCCTTCTTACCCGTCATACCCGCCTTGGTCACGACGATCTGGCTCTCCCCGAGCATCAACATGGCGAGGCTCCAGAGCGCGCGCAGATTGTGCGGCACGACCCCGATCTCCCTCTCACCCGTGTTGGGCTCGATGGGGTTGCTGGGATGATAGAGATCCTGCTCCCTGATCCCGGCAAGCTTCTCGCCGAGGGTGTCGATGAGAGTGATTCCTGTCTTGGTCATGTATTTGGGACCTCCTGGTCGATTTGTTCTTTCCGCCGCCGTACCGACTACCCACGCCGTTTTACGAGTTGCACGACACGAGTTGTTTAGATAGTCGGAAAGCGGAAGAAAGCTAAAAGGAACGTCGAGTAAAAGAGAATAGCGCATTCTCTAGCTAAGTCAAGCCCCCTTCTAATCAGACGGGTAGCCTAATGACTAGTTCTCGATCCTAAACGAGATCTTAACGTTGACCCGGTATTCGCGGCTGCCGTCCTCGCTCAACTTGATGTTCTGACTGATAACCTCGACACCGCGTACATGGCGGATAGTCTTGCAACCGCGCTTAATAACCTGCTCAAGAGCATCCTCAAAGCCCTTGCTAGATGAGCCCATTAATTCGATAATTTTTGCTACGCTCATGTGCTTAGTGTATCACGGATGGTCAGAGGATCGCCGTGCGCCTTGTTTAAAAAAAGAAAGGCCCTGCAGAACCGAAGCTCTATGGAGGTTGTAGGGATGGCCGGTTATAATGTTCGCTCGACTTGCAGGGCGACCCGTTCAAAAAGATCCTGATTCACCTCGAGTAATTTGGCGCGTCGCATCTTTCCATCTTCCGTTTTGAACTTGTCGTGTAAGGCAAGATCTGCCAAGAGCACACCCATGATGCGCTCCAGTAGCGCGATCCAAAAAGTCCGCTCTAGGTTTGGCGTGGCAACAAAGTGTGGGCTGTACTGCCGGTAGAGTTCAAACCAGTTGCGAATCAAACTAAAGGCTTTATCTCCTGAGTCGCCCTGATTGCTCATGCGGATGAGACAACCCCAGATGGAAAATACAGAGTCATACAATGGTGTTCGCCAGGTCCAATAAACATTAGACATCAAGACAAATTGTTGACCTACTGGATACACATCATTAGCTGTCAAATGACCGTGGCAAAAAACGAGCGAAGAATTTAGGTAAGCTCTTGGGGCAAGTCGCATAAAGCGCACGAGTTGTTCAGAATATTCTTTGACATCATTGCCTTCTTTTGACTCGCGAATTGCGCGCCAGCGCTCAAGACGCTCCGTACCAAATGTGATGATGTTTTGGAGCGGCATCGCAATCCATGGCGCGCTAATGGTTTTACGATATTCCTCATAAAACTGAGCAAAGCGCTGCAGATCCTGTCTGCTGGGCCAGGGCATATCAAAAATAGGTTTGGCGTTGATATATTCCATGATGTGGTAGCCGTAGCCGCGTTCTGCCTGCCAGGGTTCATAGACATACACCTCAGGGACCCGCACGCGAGGGTTTGTATTTTGGGTTGTAAACTTTTTTAACGTAGCAACTTCATCAACTTCGATCTTGAGACCTTGCAGTTTAAGGACAGCGGGGTTGCCGTGCCACGATCCAAGCAAGATCACACTGCCTAATTTGTGCTTATCGTAAATGACTCCGCGAAAAAGCTCGCGCTGTACCTTGAATCCTGTTTTTTTGAGTACTTTTTCGAGAACTTCTTTTTCGCGCTTGGCAAAATCGCCCGGAGTAAAAAAGTTTTCGATAATTCTAACCATTCGTCGCTAGTTCGAGACTAGTTCGCGCAGTTTATTGAGGAGACCTGAGATCTTAAGGCGAATCTGTTTGGCCGTATCGCGGTCGCGCCAGGTAAGTGTGTCATCCTTGAGCGTGTCAAAGTCGATAGTTAAGCCCACAGGCGTGCCGATCTCGTCTTGTGAATAGTAGCGCTTACCAATATTGCCACGATCATCCCAAGTAACGTGGAAGTCTTTGCGCAGCATTTCAAAAACCGTTCGAGCTTTTTTAACGAGCTCGGGTTTATTGCGTAGCAGGGGGAACACCGCCGCCTTGTACGGCGCGACCGCAGGCTTAAGCGTCAGAACAATCCGATCTCCATCTTGTCGGTAGGCCGAGAGCAAAATCGCCAGCAGCGTACGATCCACTCCCCAAGTCGGCTCAATACAGTGTGGCAAAAAGTGCTGTTTAGTCTCGGCATCGACATAACGTAAGTCCTGGCCCGATTTTTCCATGTGACTTTTGAGATCAAAATCACCGCGATAGGCCAAACCATAAAGCTCCTTACGGCCAAATGGAAAATCAAATTCTAAATCAATAGTACGTTTGGAGTAGTGTGCTCGTTCTCCCTCTGGGATCTCGTGCTCGTGCACTCGCTTAGTGTCAATACCGATAAATTCTATCCAGGCCAGCATCTCTTTGCGCCACATCTCAAAGGATACCTGCCAATCTTTATCCGACTTAGGCGGCGCAATAAAGTACTCAATCTCCATCTGCGCAAATTCGCGCGTTCTAAAAATAAAATTGCCCGGCGTGATCTCGTTACGAAAAGCTTTACCG